>CAYNLS010000015.1:2921-15165 GCA_964398125.1 uncultured Gammaproteobacteria bacterium | reverse complement strand
AAGTCGAGACAGAGTTTCGTTTGGGTCGGGCTTTCATGAGTATCATTGCCGCCTCCGGCTTGGCAAAACATCTGAACTTCCATACGCCGCCTCTTTTTGAAGTCATATTACCGATGACAGAGTCTTCAGAAGAAATAATTGCGATTCAGGATGCTTTTTCGGAACTTACTTCACTAAAACATCCACTTTTGAGACAAGAGCAGGGCATACGACACATCGAAGTCATACCGCTTTTTGAAGATATTGATACTATTGCAGATTCAGATAAAATACTCACAAAATACCTCTCATTGCATAATGAACATTTTAATTTTCTCCCGGGATATCTGCGTCCATACGTAGCGCGATCAGATCCGGCTTTAAATTCTGGTATCGTACCGACCGTACTTGCGATAAAAATCGCGCTTTCAAATTATAAAAAACTGGAGAAAAAAACCGGAATCAAAATGTTTCCGATCATTGGCGCCGCCGCACTTCCATTTCGAGGTGGACTTCGACCGGACGACATAGATAAATTTATTGACGAATATCAGGGCATAAGAACAACTACAATCCAGAGTGCATTTCGATATGACTTTGATAAAAAAGTCGTAAAAAAAGCTATTGCACGTCTTGAATCCAGACTTCCAAAATCAAAAGCAATTTCAATATCAAAAGCCGAGGAAAAAGAACTTCGAGAAATAATGAAAATCTTTGAAAAAGAATATAGATTGGCGATAGAAACAATTGCAGATCTTGTGAATGAAGTTGCAAAATACGTCCCCAGAAGACGTGAAAGGGTCCAACACACTGGGCTTTTTGGCTATTCACGAGGTGTTGGGACAGTCAAATTGCCTCGAGCTATCGGTTTTACCGCCGCGCTATATTCTGTAGGTATTCCGCCTGAACTTATCGGAACAGGACGCGGACTTCACAAAATGATCAAACTAAAAAAACTTCGTCTTTTGGAAAAATACTATCTAAATATGCTTCATGACCTGACTGAAGCTTTGAAATTTGCAAACATACCTCTTATAAAAGAAGTAGAAAAATCATTCCCCGGCGTCAAATATATTTTGGAGGATATTCAATATGTTCAGGAATATTTAAAACCGAAAAAAATCATTATCGAAGAAAGACATAAGAAACATCAGGAGCTTTCAAAAAGGATTTTTGAGCAAATCAAAAAGCATGAATCTCCGGAAGCTCTGATAGAAAAGGCGGGAAAACTGCGAAGAAGCATGGGGTAAGATTTTTTGTTATACCAATAGTATAATTTACCAAATGCCTCACCTAGAAAGTAAAGTAAATGTCCAGGTACCGTACGGATACACAATGAGAGAAATGGAAAAATGGGATCTTGGTCAGTTCTCTTACATATTAAAATATTTAAGGGGGGATAGGGAACGGGTGAACAATGTTCATGTCCACGGCATGAATGGTTTGATTGAAACTTATAATAATATCGATCCCGAGGACACACTGATTCATTTACCAGTAATGGCAAATACATGTAGATTGAAAGAGGCCCTTTGGAATGGACTACTACCTACTTTAGATGAAATTACCAATGAAGACTATATAGCAGGTCTGGAAAGAATTCGAGAACCCATGATCGCAGCTGAGAGAATACAGAATGGTGAACAAGTCCTTGGCCAAAAAGTTATTGATACTTTTACCAAAAATGCTCATCCATTATCTCTACTTGTTGGACTTGGATGGCATATCTATGCTGAAATTGTTTTCACAATGGCTGAAAATCAGCATAATATGATGGGTATCGATCAGCCAGACGGATCAGTAAGACCCTGGCAACAGGAAGACATCATTGATACACTTGGTGAACTGACATTGTTAAGGCACTATCAAGAAATATTAGGTGAATTGCCTCAAGGTTTAAGCCAATTCAGATACATCTATTTCCCAAATGAACGTGGTGGACTTGGCTGGTACACGCCTCATTTAGTTGATTTCAAAGATCAATTTTTCGATCATAGATTGACTGAAACTTTTACAAGGCTTGGTATTGGTAATCCCGAAATGTCAGCCTCTGAAATAGTTACAACGTTCCAAAGTCTTTTTCCAGAGATCTTAACTTCCGAAACAAGAGCTTTAGAATATACTCTTGGTCATTTCAGGAATCCAGGTCAGGAAATGGATCAAAATCAGCTTTTAGAAGAATTTTTTAGATCAGGGGTATATGCCGGACATTTGTTCGGAAGTAATTCAGCTAATCCATATATTTAAATAGATGGTCATTTCTCCCAACCGTGCGGATTTTTTGTATACCAAGAAACAAGTGATTTGACACTATCTTCAAGTGTATGACTTGGTTTCCATTCGAGTATTTTTTCTGACTTTTCGTTTGCGGCGATGAGTTTAGCCGGCTCGCCACGACGGGCTTCGCCTTGTTTTAACTCAATGGTTTTTCCGGTCACTTCCTGCACTTTTTTGACTATCTCCATGACCGAATTGCCATTTCCTGTCCCTAAATTTATTGTTTCACTTTGCCCGCCATTCAAAAGGTAATCCAGAGCTAAAATGTGCGCTTCATTAAGATCAACTACATTCACATAATCACGAATCGGCGTGCGGTCGGGTGTTTCAAATTTGCCGCAAGTCAATTGAAACGGCTCAATACCGAGGGCTCCACGGACTGCGTTTTGCATGAGATGCACTGATGGTTTTTTGGAGTCACCGATCAAACCGTCATCTGTAGCGCCGCAGACATTGAAATAACGAAGAACCACATAATTTATTCCTTTGAGTTTATGATACCAGCGAATGATCCGCTCAGACATACGCTTTGATTCTCCATATGGGCTTGTGGGATTGGTTTCGTGAGTTTCGTCAATTGGGATTCTTTGAGCTTCGCCATAAACTGCACAAGTCGAGGAAAAAACGATATTTTTAATATTATTTTTTAAAACATGAGATAAAAAATTTTGTGTCGCACAAGTATTATTTGAAAAATATTTCGCTGGATTTTCCATAGATTCATTTACACTACAGCTTGCGGCATAGTGCAAAACTGCGGCGATATCTTTTTCCTTGTCAAAGATTGGGGAGAGGTCGGACGCCAAATCGACTTCGTAATATCGTATTTTTTCTCCGTATGTTTCCCTCATTAAATCAAGCGGGCCGTGAAATCCGGTAGAAAAATTGTCAAGGGCCACTACTTCGTAGCCTTTTTTAAGAAGAAGATAAGCTGCAACCGAACCGATATATCCGCCGGCACCCGTGATGAGAATTTTCTTATTCATATAAGAGAATTGTACCAAAATAAGTAAAATATTATATAATATCCTATAATATTATTTACTATTTACTAATGTACTTACGTTTTCATCACATAGGACAACTTGTAGAACTAAACACCCAGTATAAAAACTGGACTCCGACTCACTTTTCTCAAGAAGAAGTGGTTCCTTTTGCGGATTTATATCGGCATAAAGAAGTTGGAGCTAAATTTCTTGAATTTGAGGGAGATAAAATGAGAAAATCATACAGAAATATGGTTAGGGCGGGATCTCGTGAAGTGCCGTGGTGGGAATATGTGGGCAGGCAAGGAGAATTTATCGATGAATATGCGAGGGCGCGAATAGATATCTGCAGAACGTTATTGAACACTATCCCTCAAAGACCAATATCGTTAGGTCATCATCAAGACGCTATGTGTGTATCTTGCCAGTTAAAAACACCTGGACAGCCTTATGGCGATCACTGCAGCGCAAATTATGGATCTCATCTGGATTATATATACGAAAGGGCAATACATATTTTAGAAGATCCAGGCAATCTGGTAAAAACCGCCAATCCGATTCCAGAATATCAGACCACAATTGGATTTCTTCGTGCGCTGACTTCTTCAAATGCATTGGGAAGAGCCGTAAGCGAAGCTAAGAAAGAATTTGACTTTTTAAAAGAATCCATGTTTCATGAAGGAAGTTTGTATATAGCTGGGGATTATTTAAAAGTTAATTTTGAAAATATGGCTCACGGTAAAGAACGACGTTAATTTACTTTATGCAGCCTCTTATGCAGCTTTTGGTAATGCGGATGGCGCTCACTGATAAACATTCCTAGAAATACAAATGCCGCGCCGACAATAAAAAACACGTCGGGATACTCCTTCAAAAGCGGTATTGCGACGATGACGGCGACAACAGGCATAATATAACCATAAATTCCGATCTGTTGGGCAGGAATTCTTTTTAGGGCATAATTGTGAAAGTAATAGGCGAGTGCCGATGATAAAAATATCCCGTACAAAATTCCGATCCAACTGACACCAGTGAGCTCCGAAAAAGACCAGGTTTTAAGCTCATTTAACATGAGTGGGAAAAAACTTATCGCACCCACCAAAAACTGTATGCCGGTGATGCTCAATGGGTCAACCTTTTGAACAACTTTTTTTGTATGAATGACCATAAATACTGCGCCTAGCATTGAAAAAATGAAAAATGCATTTCCCATTATTTGTGAGGGTATTGAGTACGATGTGTCATGTGTGATTTCCGCTTGTAAAATCGGTGCAAAAACTATTATAAAAGCACCCAGTAAAGAAATGACCATGCCTTTTATTATCTGCGGATGAGCGTTTGCTTTTAAAATCACGAGTGAAAGGATATATAAAACGATTGGCGCGAGTGAGCCGATGATATGTACATTTATACTGGGTGCGAGCTGTAATCCCAAGAAAAAAAACGCTACGTTTATCGAGATCCCCCAGATGCCACCAAGAATAATATGGAATAAATACTTGCCCTTCAGCGCATGACCATTTCGCATTATAAACGGTAAGAAAATCAGTCCGGCGACAAAAAAACGGATGAAGCCAAGAGTGAATGGCGGAATATCGGTAAGCACATATTTAAAAATTGGCGGTGCTGCACCCCAGATGAGGTTAGCAATTAGAATCGCGATTACTCCTGGCATAGATTTAGTATATTAAGAATTCTTTTTATTATGAAGATAAACAATGAGTTCTCCCAAAATACCCGTCATAATAACTTGTACTCCGAGTATGAAAAGCAGAATGCCGTATTGAAGAGCCGGACGACGATAAAGCAAGATTCCTTCAAATATTCGTTGATAAGTAACAATTGCAATTATCAATGCCCCAACTGAAAAGAAAATACTTCCTATGAAGCCAAAAAAATGCAGTGGTCTTTCGGCAAATTTATACAAAAAATATGCCGATACCATATCAATCAATCCTATAAACAGCTTTGTGATACCGTACTTTGATGTTCCGTGTATTCTGGGTCTGTTGTTTACAGGTATTTCTGTCACTTTATAACCTTCATAAAATGCTGCGAGCGGAAAAAATCGGAAATTATTTCCATATAGAGTGATATCTTTGATAAGTTTTTTCCTGAAAACCTTAAACCCGCAGTTGATATCGGTGAATGGGGAGCGAAGAAAAGTCTTTAGAAACCAGCCGGCCGAACTTGAATAAAGCTTGATTACTAAATTATCTTTTCTGTTTACACGAATACCATTTACCAGATCATGGCCTTCAGAAAGTTTTTTGACAAAATGATTGATGTCTGCGGGGTCATCTTGTAAATCCGCGTCCATAAATACGATATTTATTCCCTGTGATTGTGCAAGTCCGACACTTAATGCCTTGCCTTTCCCCATCTGTCGTCCCATTTTTAAAAGAATCACTTTTTTTTCATCGACTTCATTCTTGATCACTGCTGAAGATCCATCCGTTGAACCGTCATCTACTAGGATGATTTCGTATGCCTGATTTTTAAGCGCGTCATGAAGTTGGGATATTAAAATTGGCAAGTTTTCCTTTTCATTATGAAATGGAATGATTATGGAAAGCATGTGTGAAACAATTTCTAATTGACCTAAATGGTATTTTGTGTTTTTTTAGAAATTAGGTTAATTAGGTGAATTTGTAACTTTCTTATACACTTCTATACCGTTCTTATTGTATATTTTAATATATTTTGGATCATCTTGTAGGGCTTCATAGGCAGGACGGGATATATCTTTCAAATAACCAGACTTGGCGTCTGATGTTTCAATGACTATATAGTCGGCGTAGACATATTTCCATGAGAAGTCATAAAAATACTGGCGTGAGGTAAAATGAGGGGCAATACGACCAGTCGTAGAAACCTTGATCTGATCTTGATCAAGCTTATTTTTCCACACGATAATGTCATTGTATTTTGGGGCATTTGGTTTCCATGGATAAAGATCTCTTTGTATTGAATAGGGGAGCGAGCTTGTGAAATATGAGCTAACAATTGCACTCAATGAAATGATAAAAATTATCGCCGGAATACTTTTCATTTTTTTAATCTTCCAAACATTTTCGACATAACTCGAAATATTTCTTACTCCATAAATTGCCGATATGAAAATAAAGGAGGTAATCAGAGATTGATAATGAAAATAAGTATTTCTCATATTTGAATTGCCCGATAACAGATTGATGGCAAATTCCGGTGCGGCGATCAAAAGTTGAAGCGGGGCGGCAAGCGAGACTAACCCAACCGGACCCAAAAGATTCCATAAATATACCGGCACGTATTTTTTAGAGAGGTAGTATGGTATTTTCCATGGCTGTGAGATGATGTGATCATAATATTTGGCGGCAAAGTGCAGTTCTCCTCGAGCTTGCGGAATGATGACGGCAATTGATAATATAACCCAGACTATCCCTATCACAATAACGAGAAATGAATAAAATAACATTTTGTCCGCATAGATTTTTTTAATTAACCGAAAAATATTGTCAAGGCTGAAAATTCTTCTAAGATTACCAATCTGCTTATATTTATATCTATCAATCAAGATAAACCCTCCGAATGATGCAATTGTAAGTCCAACCTGCTCTTTGCTAAGAAGTGCAAGGAGCATCAAAATAAAACTTAATACATATCGTTTGATGATGAAAAAATAGAACATCCCAAGTAAAAACGTGGTCGACAATGTCACGGCATGAAATTCAAAAGTATTTGCTTTCTGAAGTGGGGGATAAAGCAAATATGATAAGCCGAGGGCAAGACCCAACCAGTCTCTATGTTTATATTCTGAAAAAATATTACGAGAAATCAGAAAAATAAAGTAGGCGCCAAAGGCGAGAATTATAGATTGAAGGACAAGCAATGTTTCCGGACCTTCGTAAATAAAATAAAAGGGAGCAAACAGGACAAGTAATGGATCATTGTGTATGGCCATTCTTTTTATCTGGCTAGCACTATAGTCATGGGGATTGGTCAACTCAAGAGTTCTTGAAAGGTCGCCAGTTTGTATCGCTTTATAAGTATTGTAGACAGTATGATGCATGATCCCAAGATCGTAATAGTGTGCATAAAACTTCTGATATCTGTTTATAGTAAAAAGCGAAAAATAAAAAGAATAGATAAATATACTTATAAAAAGCAAAAACAGAGGCAGTTTTTTCATGTTTTATTTATTGCCGGAATGATATTTTTCATGCACCTCTTTGAGACGTAAATTTGTGACATGAGTATAGATTTGTGTGGTGGCAATATTTTTATGTCCAAGCATCTCCTGAACCGATCGCAGATCCGCCCCATGTGACAATAGATCGGTCGCGTATGAATGGCGGAGTATATGTGGACCGATGCGAAAAAGTATGTTGGCTTTCTTTCTATATTTATCTATCATTCTTTGGATAGAACGCACCGATAGGCGCTGCTTTTCCTGAGTCAAACCTTCATCACCTTTGGGACCCGAATATCTCAAAAACAGGGGTTTATACGGATCGTTCCTTTTGGCAAAATATGCTTTAAGTGCTTCGGTCGCTTTTCTTGATAAAAATACGACTCTTGCTTTACCTCCTTTACCAACCACCCCAAACTCACCGGTTTCAAGATTTACCTGATCTCGGTTAAGTGCGGCAAGCTCCGACACACGAAGCCCGGTTGAAAACAACACTTCAAGTAAAGCTTTGTCCCGAAGTCCAATAATATCGGTTGCGACAACCGCAGCAAAAAGTCGTTTAAGATCGGCTTCTTCAAGAAACTTTATAGTCCGGTCTTGCTGTTTTCCAAGCTCTATCACTTCAGGAGAAATGACACTCATTTTCTTCTTAAGAAGAAATCTAAAAAAACTTCTTAAGGCAACAAGAAAATAATTCTGCGTCTGTCTTTTTAGACTACCTTTATGAGGATTTGAGTAGTTTTGTGCCAAGTAAAGTCGGTATGTTCTTATGATCTCCTCGTCAATATGATCTACACCGATATTCTCATTGTTCATCTTCTTAATTAACCAGTTCTGAAAGAATCGCAGGTAGTAGGAATACATCCTCACCGTCTTTTGCGAGTAGTTACGATCAAGTTCACAGTACTCCAAAAACAAATTAATTGCGTTTTTTATGGTCATATGAGTTTATATTAAACGACGTCATGCGTTTTGTAAAGGGGGTTGTTGGGAATACTATATAAGTTGCTTAAGTAACGCAAAGTACTTAAAGCCAGAGAAGCACTAAAATTTGGATGTAATCGAAATTTGCTGGAAAAATAACCTATAATATTAGATCTGACAGTAAAAAACATATCTTTAATCATAATTGCAAGTATTAATTAATCGAAAGGTTTCCATTGAATTTAAACATGTTGCTCAAATTTGCACGAAGTTGCACATATTTACCTAGATAAAAGCAAAAAGATCCTTGTATTATGTGACAAAAAGATCATGCGTAAAGATCTTATTAAACATTGAAGTAAACATGCAGTAGATAATTATGAACATTAGGTATGTAGATAATTAAATTGATATCTTATAGTATGTTGATACGGGGTAGTTAAAATTTAAAAAAATTACAGCATATAAAAATTGATTATTATTGTTGCTACTTTCTAAAGTAACAACATACCGGTAGCAAGAAAGCAGTGCCACTAACTTTAGCAGACTTACCAGGTATCTGCTAAAAAACTCAATATCAATATACAGACTAATACAACAGTCTAAACTACTACTAACATCACCATTTTGACACTCACTTATGCTTTAGCCCTTCCTAGCAATAAGAGAAAGTACATATGAAATGTTGTTTACAATCTTTGAATATTATAAGTTAATTACTGGTCTAAAATTAGTCCGAATAACTTCCAATTGTTTATATATAGTGATTGATTTGACAATCTAAAATAGAATATCGCAATAAATTTTTTAAAATGTTATGAGTTTAATCAAAAACGAAAAATAATGTGCCGGAGAGAGGAGTTGAACCTCCAACCCTTTTCGGGACACGGTCCTAAACCGTGCGCGTCTGCCAGTTCCGCCACTCCGGCGCGAAGATATTATATCATTCCAACTTGTGCTTTTGGCCTATAAGTGCTGCGATGATCCACCCAAATACAAACCCGGCAATATGTGCAAACCAGGCTACCCCTCCATCGCCGGCAACTAAGTTTACTGAACTTAAGCTACTAAATATCTGAATGACAAACCAGTAGCCCAGGAAAAACCAAACCGGCAAATTGGCTGTAGTTATATAAAAACCCAAAGGCACTAAAGCTTTTATTCTGGAATGACGATAGAGGATAAAATATGCACCGGCTACGCCGGAAATAGCACCTGAGGCACCGACAAGCGGGATCAGGTTAGATGGCATAAATATATATTGTCCAAAGGTGGCGATAAATCCTGAAGCTAAATAAAAAAGCAGATAAGGTATGTGTCCCATCCTGTCCTCGATATTGTCACCAAAGATATGCAAAAACCACAAGTTAGAGAGGATATGGAGAAACCCTCCATGCAGAAACATAGACGTCAAAATGAAGATATATGACTCAGGCTTCAATATCTCAAACGCCGAGGGAATAAAGGCATAGTTATATGTGAATTGCTCAAAATCGGGCGCCATGAGTTGTAAATAAAAGACGAAAATATTGGCCAAAATAAGCAGGTAGTTTATGAACGGGAAACTTTCTCGTGGTGATGAGTCGTAAAGCGGAAACATATTTATACAAACTTTAGCCTGAGAAACATATTATAATTGAACATCTATGAATTTAGAAACTATCCTGCCAACAATAGGTTACATAGGAATATTTGCGATCGTGTTTGCTGAATCAGGACTTTTTATCGGATTTTTTCTTCCCGGTGACAGTCTGCTTTTTACGGCCGGTTTTTTGGCTTCCCAAGGAATTTTTGATATCACAATTTTGTCTATATTGTGTTTTATAGCTGCAGTGACAGGGGATAGTGTGGGTTATGCTTTTGGAAAACATATAGGAGTACGTTTTTTTACAAGGGAGGATTCTTGGTTTTTTCACAAAAAAAATCTTGCAAAGGCCCAACATTTTTACGAAAAGCACGGCAAAAAAACTATTGTTATCGCCAGGTTTATGCCGATAGTACGTACTTTTGCTCCGATCGTTGCCGGAATTGGCAATATGCATTATCAAACTTTTATTACTTATAATATCGTTGGCGGTTTCTTGTGGGCTGTAGGAGTCACCGTTGCCGGATATTTTTTGGGTAAAGCCATTCCGGATGTTGATAAATATCTTATTCCAATCGTGATAGTGATCGTCATCGCGTCGGTACTTCCTTCGGTCATCCATCTGATAAAAGAAAGAAACAATCCCCAAGAAGTAGAAGCAGAATAAGTCAACTATCTATTTATTCACAAACAAAATACCAAACGGAGTATTTCTTCCCGGTCCAACCAAATAACTGCCATTGTAAATAAGAGCCGTTGATCCGCCACTATCAAGATTTAGGGCATATTGTAAACCGAGTACTTTTAGAGCATAAGCCGCTTCTGCAACTGTAGCATTATGGACAACTCCGATATATGCCATATTTCCATTCGTTCCAATAAAACTGCGTGGGCCTTTAGAACCTCGCTTCGGTTCGCTGTCACCGCCAAACACGTTATTACCTCCTGAAAGAAGCATTGGTTGGCTCGCGATCACGCTGTCAACTGCAGTATCTCGGCCCCATTCAAGTGATTGACCGACAAATCGACCGGAATTACCGGAGAAGATGACGGCCGGAACATTACTGTAAACATTATTGTCGGAATTAAAATAAGTTTTATTTTTATTCATAAGTAGGGTATCAAAAGAATTTTTTTTATCTGCACAACTTGGATAATCAGCAGGACAGAAATATGGTCCATTGATACCGGCAAAAGCCCCACTGCGTCCGGCATAATCGGCAAGCGATGTAACCGGACAATCATTACGACAATCACTGTCTGAAGCGGTGTCTACGATTACTCGTGTTGAGTTTAGATCAGCCGCAATGATATCGACTAAATATTCACCGATTTCTGTGTTTACGGTTTGGCGTTGATAACCTGCGCCAGGTGGAGCGTTACTTTGAGTCACATTTGCCGGTATGGAAAAGGCTGTCGCAATTTCTTGATCTTTTTCCAATATTTCCTCTCCAAGTGATTTAAGAGTGGCTGCACCGGAGGCATAATTGCGCTCGGAAAGATAGATTAGTGCTTGCGCAAACAAAGTGTCAAGCGCTTCTACTTCTTTAGTTTTTCCTTTCAGATCAAGAAGTTTTTCATACAGACTTACCGTTTGTTTATATGTGTCCTCAATATTTTTGATAGTTGCCTCGAGTTGCTTGTTTTTTACATACTGATCTTCCTTTTTTAGAGCATTGAGCTCTTTTATATGAGCATCGAGACTTTTTTTCGTTGTCGCAAGCTCGAATGCCAGTTTGTCGTTTTCATTTTTTTGAGTAAAGTTAATGATTACAGAAACTATGAGAACTAATCCGAATAAAATAGTTAATAACTTTAATGGAAGATGAAGTGGTTTAAAATATGAAAACGCTGATTTTATTTTCACAATATTCAGTGTAGCATAGTGAAATTTACGTGACTACTACAATCTGATACAATTGACACAGGTTTTAGGAAGGGTCGCATAGTGGCCTAGTGCGTACGCCTGGTCGCCTAAGACGGCGACCCGCCGTTGTAGGCGGGAAAGAGTTTATTATTTACATATGTTTTATTACGTATACGTTTTAATAAGTGAGAAAGATGGAAAACTTTATATTGGTAAAACCAAAAATCTTAAAGAACGTTTAAAAAAACATTCTAAGGGAGACGTACCTTCGACAAAGAATCGATTACCAATGAAGCTAATATATTATGAAGCCTATACTAATAAGGAAAAATGGTCGATACAAGAAAAACATTATAAATCTGGAATTGGTAGAGAAACACTGAAGCATAAAATATAATCTGAGAAGTAGGAGAGGTGGCCGAGCGGTTTAAGGCGCACGCTTGGAAAGCGTGTGA
>CAYNLS010000015.1:0-2911 GCA_964398125.1 uncultured Gammaproteobacteria bacterium | reverse complement strand
AGGTTCAAATCCTGTCCTCTCCGCCATAACTTTGTAATAATTTGTTACAATATGGCTTGTGAACAATCTACACATAATTAAACATCCACTCATCCAAGACTCTCTCACTCATCTTCGTAATCACAATACTTCTCTTGAAAAATTTCGACAACATTCGGACAAAATTTGTCAACTGATGCTGATAGAATCGATGAAGGACTTCAAACTTGATAATACTGATGTGGAAACTCCAATAGGTAAGACTAAAGGAGCAAAGCTGGATGAGGAAGTAGTATTTATTCCTGTGCTTAGAGCCGGAGTGGCAATGTTGTTTGGCGCCATACAATTACTTCCAAAGTCAAAAGTAGGATTTGTTGGCTTACAGCGGGATGAGACAACGGCTGTCGCTTCACAATATTACTGGAAAGTTCCACCGATAACTCAAAATACAACGGTCATTGTCACCGATCCAATGCTTGCGACCGGTGGATCATTAGTCCAACTTTTGCGACAAATCGCTTCCAAAAAACCAAAACGAATTATTATTGTTTCGGTTATTGCAGCGCCGGAAGGAGTCAGAAGTCTTGAAAAAAAGTATCCCGATGTGAAAATTTATACCGCAGCTTTAGATGAAAAGTTAAATGATAAAAAATATATTGTTCCCGGACTTGGGGATTATGGAGACAGATACTTTGGTACAGAATAAAAAAATTACAATCTATTGATATTGTTTTTATATTCTTCGATAATGTCAACTTTACCATCCTTTACTCCTTCAGGCACTATCAAAGTCTGGCCAACCGTTATTGGAAATGCCGGGTCATTGGTAAACTCGTTGAAAGGATAATTGTAAATATTTCTTGGATGTACTCCATAGAGCGCGGCAATGCTATCAACAGTTTCACCTGGTTCTACTATATGTATTACTCCAGTTGTCGGTGGAATTGTTATTATCGTACCAACAACTAGATTGTCAGGAGAAATATCACCATTTGCCCAAAGAATTGTGTCTACAGAAATATCAAATTTTTCGGCTATTGATTTGAGTGTATCAAAATCCTGAACTCGGTAATTTATCACACTGGGTCTTAATGTCGGATCCTGCAAGCCTCTCATCAAGCGACCAAAATATCTTTGATCCTGTTGAGCTTTATTTAAAGCTATTAAAAGAAGCGCGCCAAAAATAAGGATAAATACTGGTAGAAAGGTGAGATATGTAAAATGAACAGGATGTTGCAAATGCCAAGCATTCCGTTTCTTCTCATTCATAATACTTATTGTACAAAAATGCTATGAAGTTGTACTGATGACGTCTGATTTACCTTTATTGATATAATTACGCTAATCGCTATCAGCTAAAAGCTAATAGCTAAAAAAAGGAGAGGTCGCATAGTGGCCTAGTGCAGCAGTTTACTAAACTGCCGTCCGGGCAACCGGACCGTGGGTTCAAATCCCACCCTCTCCGCTTAAATATTCTGCTGATTTTTCGCAGCTAATTTTGAATCTGTCACATTTCCGGTATTTAACGTATTTTTTGGTTCGATGAGAATTATGTGGACTTCTTCTTTGGCCTCGGGTTTATGCTCTATAGGGTGGGGGATTATCACAAACTCGCCTTCATTTATTTCAACATCACGATCGCGAAAGTGAATGATCAATTTTCCTTTTATAACAATGAATAATTCATCTTCGTTTTCATGATGATGCCAGACAAATTCACCTTTGAGTTTGACAACCTGCACTTTATGATCATTTAATTCTCCAACTATTTTGGGATTCCAATATTCCTTAAATAGTGATAACTTTTCCGCAATGTTAATTACTTTTACTTGACTACTATCTGTTTTCATATTCTTTATAATATCAAAATCTATGAAAAACGCTATTGCGACATGGAGTGGAGGAAAGGATAGTTGTCTGGCTCTTTATAAAGCTTTGAAGCAAGGGTACAAAATAAAATATATTGCGAATACTATAACGCAAAAATATAAACGTGTCGGGTTTCATGGGGTTACGGCCGATTTAATACATCTTCAATCAAAACTGATAAATATTCCACTTCTTCAGATAGAAACAACTGCGGAAAATTACAATCAGAAATTTATTGAAAATCTTTCACGAGGTTTTGGGGGAAAAATCGACGCCGTAATCTTTGGCGACATACATCTTGAGGAGTGTTATCAGACATCAAAAAGTATTTGTAAAGAATTGAATGTCGATTTGGTTGAACCTCTGTGGAAAATGAAACAACGGGATATTTTAAATGACTTTATTAATGCGGGCTTTGAAGCGATGATTGTCAGTACGCAAGGATCTAAACTTGGAAAGGAATGGCTTGGGCGAAAAATTGATAGAACTTTTATAAAAGATATTGAAAAAATGAAAGGCATTGATGCCTGTGGCGAAAATGGTGAGTTTCATACTTTTGTATATGATGGACCTATATTTAAGGAAAAACTGAGAATTATAAAAGCAGGAAAACTTTTGAGAAACGGCTACTGGTTTTTAGATATTAGAGAAAAATAAGGTAAAATATATTCTTAATGAACAGAGTCTTTAGAAACTTATATATCCTTCATATTTTAAACGACGGCTTTCTGGCAAGTATTTTACTTTTACTTCCATTTATCGCAAACGAATTGAATTTAAATCAAATACAGGTTGGTTTCCTGGGCGGAACTCTAAATATACTTACTATCATTTTAGCTTTGCCATCGGGCTATTTGGCACTAAGATTCGGTTCATTCAAACTTCTTTTGTATGGTCTACTTTTGTATTCCATAGGTTATTTAGGATTATCATTGTCGCCGAATTTCTTTTTCTTGATTCCTTTTTTTCTTTTTGCGGGTACTGGCTTTGGCTATTTTCATCCAGTCTCATTTTCTCTGGTTACAAGATTGAGTGAGAAGAATGTCCGAGGAAAGAACATGGG
>CAYNLS010000014.1:0-15855 GCA_964398125.1 uncultured Gammaproteobacteria bacterium | reverse complement strand
TCCAGTATGTATCCATTTTAGGTATATAAAAGGAAGCGTATATTACATCTGGCTTCCGATGACTTTTTCCAGTTTGTGACCGTTTTGTGAAATAAGACGGTTATTTACGTCAATTGTTTGTTTTAGAAGGTCAACGTTAAATCCTCTTTTTGTGGCCCAGACGTAAAAAGCTTGTGTATCTTTTGGTAAACAGCTACCTGAAAAAGCACCAAAGTCACGAGTTCCGTATGCTGCATGCCACATACCTTCACAACTTAATGTAGTCATCTCAAAAATATGACTTGCATCAGCGCCCATTTGTTTTGCGATTGCACGCATTTCATTGAAGAAAGTGATTTTCACTGCATTGAAAAGATTGTGTACATATTTCTGCATCTCTGCTTCAATTATCTTGCATCTGTATATTTCGGCATTAAACGGTTTAAATGAACGCTCAACCATATTTCCCGATTTTTTATCATATTGTCCGATGACTATAAGCCAAGGTTTGACAGCATCTTCAAAAGCAGTTTCTTCTCGTAAATATTCAGGGGCCATAGCAAGTCCGAAATCTATTCCGACCTTTTTACCAGAATGCTTTTCTATATTCTCAAGTATAAGACCTTCCGTAGTTCCCGGACTTACCGTACTTTTATCTACAACTACGTGATATTTATTTACATTTTTAAGTAATTTTCCAATAAATTGTGACACACTGTCAATTCCGGTAAGATCGATTTTGCCGTCAATGGTTGGAGTAGCAATTGTGAGAAAACTTATATCAAAATCAAAGTTTTCAGGAGTAATTTCTTCAAAAGTATAAGCTCTAAATCCTTCATCTCGAAGTTGTTGAATTTTTTTTGGATTGCGGCCTACAAATCCGACCTCAATGCCTTTTGCTGCAAATGCTTTTCCAGTTGCATAACCAACAACACCAGGACCAAAGATACAAACTTTAGGTAAAGAATTACTCATTAAAGAAATAAAATTATTAATATAGGCTTTAATAAAAGCCGATTTAACAACTTAACAATATCATTGAATGTTGCTAAGAGTGCATTATAGCGCTTTAGCTCATAAAAATCAAGAGATATTATAAGTTGTAACAAGCTTTATTCATCTAAATCTTCTTTGCCCTCGATATCTTTTCGGTTTCGTTCAAGTTCATTATCGCTTTGTATATTGAAAAGTCCTGAGTCTACCTTTGTATATATAGCATATACCTCACTTTCCTCAATTACATTACCGTTTGCTTGATTGCCAGTTGCTGTATCTAGAAAATATATCCCAATCCCGTTATTACTAATATTATTGTTTTCAATAATATTGTTGTTAGCTTTTATATATACTGCTACTTGATTTCTTGAAAGGGTATTGTTTTGTATTAAATTATCATTTGCGTCCTCGTATAAGTAAAAACCGTATCGTTTGCTTTCCGATATATAGTTGTTAGTAATTATATTTTTTTTAGAGCTTACATTTGCACGTATTCCATGCTGATTAAGTTTTAATTTATTATTTCGAATTGTATTATTGCTTGATCTCCAAAGCGCGATACCGCTCATATTGCCGTCAAGGGTGTTGTTTTCAATGACATTGAAATTAGAATCCCAATGCAGCATTATTCCATGCAATCCATTGTTTATCGATATATTATTGCGTATTGTATTGTACATACAGCGCTTAGAAAAAATTATTCCATGGGTGCCGTTATCATGAGCATAATTGTTTTCGACCAAAAAACCACTCGAATCATCATGAGGATCAAGTCCGTAACGTATATTTTCATAAAACTCGTTTCCACGCCATACCATGCCTGTTGCTCCATAAGTGTAGGCACCAAAATAATTGTGATGAAATTTACTGTTAATTACTTCGCCCGTAAGTAAAACTCTTTTCAATTTTTCTCGGCTTAATTTCCAAGAGACGCCATATGGTGAAACTCGAAATTCCGGTTTTGTCGGAAAACCTAAGTATGCAAGCTCCGAATCAATAAAATCCATGCGGCTATTATCTTTAACCATGATAAAACTCCGTCCGTCGTCAAGATCTTTATCGTAATCATTTTTTTCACTATCCCATGATGTAATTTTTACTCCATTCAGCAAGATATTACCGTCTATAGACCATAGTGATGCAAATGAACTTTTATTACTTTCAAGTTTAAGCCAGGACACCTCATCTTTATTTAGTTCGAGAGTCACTCCGACATCGATAAAAATGCTGGCCTTTGCCAGCCATACTTTTGGTTCAACCTCGATAAGTTGCTCACCGCCGATTTGATTTCTGATATCAGAAAGAGTTACACGGCGGCCACGACCGCTTACCACGATTGTATTATCGGTTGGATAATATGAAATAACATAAGGAATTGGTTCTGTACCACTGGGTACATAATTAACCACTGGATCAAGATTGACATCCTTGGCAGGAATAGACAAAGTAGTTCCTTGTCGTACCTCATAGGTGGGTAATTTCGCGCTGTTTGCTAAATACAACCTTTGAGGATCAATATTAAACTTTGTAGCAATCACCGTGATCGTACTATCATTTTCAACTACGTATTTTTTCGTCAAGAGATCTTTTTTAACTTCAGTTTCAGCTCCCAGAACTGTATTTAGCGCAAGTGTAGAATTGGACTGTGGTACCAGTGCTGAAGCAATGAGACGATCTTTTTGTTCGTGTGGGTAAAAATAAGTCAGTTCTTTATAAAAATATACGCCGTATGTCAGTATGAATATCACCGTTGCGGTAGAGACATATGCCGGTACTGAGCTCAAGAAACGTATCTGAGGCAATCTCGATTTGTCCCATCTCGTGATCCAACCTTGGGTATTTAATGTAAACAAGGCATAAATCTTTAGAATTCCAGTGAGGAATGAATAAAGCACAAATCCGGGTAAGACGGTAATATTTCTAGGTTTTTGAATCAGATGAGAATGCATCTTTACTGTACGACTTAAAAACCACCAAATAAAAATGATTATTGCGGCAAAATACTGACCATAAATTAAAGCGATTGTAAAGAAGATTGGACTTAAAATCACGACGAAAGATTGTAAAACTTTATCAACCTGGAAAAAAAATAAAGCCGGTCTTGTCAAAGGCCATCCGGAAATTATCGCTTTTATATCAGAGCGAAGACTGTTTCTTGTCCATCTCAATCTTTGTTTGAAATATGAACCAAGATCGGCCATTCCTGGAGTGTAAACATGGGAGTTGCTTTGGTAAGCTACTTTCCATCCGGCAGCAAGAACCAAATAAGTAAGACATTTGTCATCACCGCTGATTACGGGCCTACCCATGAAGGTTTCATGTAATAAATCATTTAGCATTGGTGTAACGACCAATCTTCTATAAAAAGCCGTCCTTCCAGACAAACATACTAATGCATCTCCACCTGCTGCCAAAAAAGGATACTCGTGCATATAGCGAAGATCGAGCTGCACGTCAAAAATCTTTTGGGCAAAAGTTTTTGGTTTATATACACTCTGATAAGTAGCGACACCGGCCACTTTTTCATTGTTAAACGGTGGAAGTCCATTTGTTATTACATCATCTGCCCAGATAGTATCGCTGTCAACAAGAGCGACTATCTGACCCACTGATCTTTTTATTCCGTCGACCAATGCAGGACGCTTGCCGGGTTTCCTTGTAATCATCAGGATTGCAGGTTTAAATTTTTTTGCAAAACTCTCAAATACATCAATACACTTTTTATCTGTATAATCAATTACCGCGATTATTTCAGTAGGATTATTTTTCTTCCATGATTCAAGCGCCTTTGCAAATATTTCGGGATCTTCGTTATAAACAGGTGTAATCACCGAAACTGTCGCTTTATAATCGTTTTTTTGAGGTTTGTAACTTGAACCAACTATCTCTTTGAATAACCATACTGACCATCGCCAAAGTCCTATCACGCCAAGTGGAAATAAAAATGAGTATCTATCAAGATATTGCTGAAAATAAAATACTATATCGCTTATTGTTAGGTGCGTGTTATAAAACATAAAATTTAATGTTTAGTCAAATGACTTTTTTTAATATGGAGTCTAAAAAAATAATATTTATGAAGAATTAGCATTAATATGTAACTTAATATTGAGATCGGGACAAAATACTTACAAATGAATATATAAGAATTACAGCTTCCATTAACATAATAAAAAATCGCATATCCTGCAAGAGGTATTATTGCGGAATACGCTGTTTTCAATTTTCTATATTTAATTGAAAGAAGAAGAAAAATAGCTAAAAAAGCCAACTCACCAATTAAGATTGGAAAACTATAACATGTAAAAGCACAGTTTTCTTTTTGAATGGGTTTTTCATTTGGTGTTAAAACGTTTTTTTCAGTCTCTACTTTTTTAGCGGTAGCTGTGATGGCAAGAACCTGTTTCTCTAAAGATAAATTGGGTTTTATAAAGACGACTTTGGGCTCACCGGGCGTTGCGTTTACGGTATCCGAAAAATCACCCGGTCTACAACCGTTACCTGCACGTACCTGAAAAAAATATTTTTGGCCGTTGGTCAGTCCTTGAACAGTAAATGAAGTGGTATTACGATCTCCAATATTTGGTAAACCATATTCTAAATTTTCTTTTGTGAGACCGTATCTGACCAGGTAGTAAGTAACTGGATCGGGTGCTTTTTCCCAGGTCAAAGACACACTTTGCTCTCCCGAATCAGCCGATAATAAATTAGGTTTTCCACCAGGTTCCCTATCTTTACATGCAGCGTTTATACTTGAAGTTACTGTTAAAAAAACCCATATTAAAATTAAAAATAAAGTTTGAACAAGCCTTATTTTTAGTAACTTTAATGTCATAGTATTTTTATATGTTTTTTATTATACACTAAGCTCGTAATTGGTTAAGATACGATTTTTTGTTACAATGTCAACATGTTTATCTTAGCAATCGACCCTGGAATTGAGAAAGTGGGGTATAGCATTTTCGAACAAAAGCTAAATGCCTCTCCCTCTTTTAAATACATTAATTCGGGACTCATCAAAACATTAAAGACTACCAAACATGAAAGAAGAATTCAACAAATTTATGATGAGTTAAGCGTGATAGTCAAACGCTATAAGGCACAACTGATAGTCATGGAACAGCTTTTTTTCTTTAAAAACGCAAAAAGTATCATTGGTGTAGCACAAGCACAGGGCGTCGTGGAGCTCCTTGCAGCTCACAAAAATATTCATCTTAAATACTTGACTCCACTTCAAATAAAAGAAACCATCACCGGTTATGGTCGATCCGATAAAAAATCGGTTCACAAAATGCTTGAACTGACGCTCAAAGATGATATGAAGATCAAAGATGACGATCAGTCTGATGCTATAGCATGCGGTCTGGCTTATTGTTTTTTGAATAAAATTTAATTGGCGCCGATTTTTCCGAGCATTTTTGCAGCGTACTCCGAACCTCTTTTCATGGAAGATTCAATATTTCCGTTTGATTTTAGGTATTCGGCTATAAAAGCGGCAGTATATCCGTCACCTGCGCCTGTCGTATCGACTACTTTTACTTGAGAGATTGCTGTGTCGTAAAAAACTTTATTATCCGAATATGCATAGCTTCCACGGGCTCCATCTGTCACCACGACTTGTGTAGAGGTGGAAATAAACGGGGCATACTTTTTTGTAACGTCATGATGAAAATCTATACTACTAAAACTGGTCTTAACCATGTCGGCAAACTCGTGTGAATTGATTATAAGTACATCCACGTGGCGGAGCATATGAAGAATCTGTTCGATAGGTCTTCGGCAATCTGTGACATTCAAGTTTACAAATGTCTTTATGCCTTTCTCTTTGGCAAATTTAAGTATAGAAATGCGTTCGTCAAAAGCGACTCGTGATAAATTGGCCATGTATATGGCTTTCGCTTTTGTCAGTCGATTATAATCATCCTCGCAATTCACTACCTTCTGATGTGGAGTGCGGTAGTTTATGATCGTTTTTTCACCTTTTTCGTTTAATAAAATGCTCGAAATATTGGTATAAGAATCTTCAAATTGACAAAAATCATTGTAATGAACTTTTTCCTTATCAAGTTTTTCGATAATCAACTTTTTAAAAGGATTGTTACCGATCTTTGCCACCAGTCCTGCCGTCAAACCGTTTTTGATAATACCGATTGCGACATTGGCGCCGCCGCCGCCTAAACCTTCATAAAAATGATCGGCAAAATATTTTCCGCCGATCGCCAGTTCAAACCTGTCTTTATTATGAGTCAGCGACTCTCCTTTGTAGTAAAGATCTATGCTTACTGTACCGATGCAAAGGACATCAATCATATAAAATTCAGTATACATTATTGTGCTACAATACAAATCATGCTCACGGTAATCTGCGGAGAAGATCAGGAAACGGCAAGAAAATATTTACTTTCAATCAAAGACACTTTTAAAAATAAAGGATATTCTCTTATGGATGTGCTCCTTGCCGACTTATCGGAAGTTTATAAAAATTCCTCAGGCGTGGTCGATCTTTTCGTTCAAAAAACTGCCTATTTTGTAGATAGACTTTCTAAACAATATAAAGGTCGCGCAAAGACTCCGTTTAAAAAAGTTGTCGAGGAACTCTCAAAAGATAAAAATATACATCTTGTTGATTGGGAAGGGGGAAAATCTGCTTATGAGCTTTCTTCATTAAAAAAACTTGCATATTCCTTTGCCGAATATAAGCCGGGAAAAAACGTTTTCCAGCTTTTGGATGCTTGTTATCCGGGAAACTTGAAAAGCTTTTTATCAACGCTTGATATAGTTTTAGGAACTCAAGACCAGACATTTGTTTACACCCTTCTGACAAGACATATAAAAAAATTAATTATGGCGCAAGATGGGCATTTTGATAGTAGAACCGCACCTTGGCAAAGAGGAAAACTCCAATATCAAGCAAAAATGTGGAAAATGAAAAGTCTGGTAAATTTTTATGAGGGACTTATACGCATCGATGTGTCAACCAAAAGCGGCAACAGCACTTTTGACATAAGAGAATCAATAGAAATTCTGGCTTGTTACTATTTGAAGTGATATAATAGCGTATTATGACAAATATTGATCCGTCCATTTTCAAAGCTTACGACATCCGTGCCGTTTATCCCACTTCCATAAACGAGGAAATAATAAGTCGAATAGCCCGCTCTATTTATACCTTTTTTTCAAAAAAACTGAATAAATCGAACCCGACTATTGTTTTAAGTCATGATATGCGACTTTCCTCGCCCTCACTTTTTGCCCATGCCAAAGATGCTCTTGTCAGTTCTGGTGCACAAGTGATCGATATCGGACTGGCCGCGACTCCCAGTATGTACTTTGCCGTAAGACATTTTAATTATGATGCCGGTATTCAAATAAGCGCGTCTCATAACCCCAAGGAATACAACGGCATCAAAATGGTTTTACGAAATGGTGACGCTCTCATCAAAATAGGCCGTGACACCGGAATGGATGAAATAAAACGCGTCGCTATGGATGGTAGCTTTTCCAAAGCTACAAACATAGGAAACAGCCAAAATAATGATGAGGTTCTTGCAATAGAGGTCAAAGAGGCTCTTGAAACGGTACATCCTGGGGATATAGCGAATCTCAAAATTGCCGCTGATCCAGCCAATGCCATGGGTGTGGTATCTCTTAAAGCATTATTTGATAACCTAAAAACCAATTTTATACCAATCAATTTTGTACTTGATGGTACATTTCCGGCACATCAACCAGATCCATTACAACACAAGACTCTGCGACAGCTGCAAGATAAAGTAAAAAGTGAAAGTGCTGATCTTGGAATTTGTACCGATGGCGATGCTGATCGGGTGATGTTTATTGATGAAAAGGGGGATATTATTCCCGCAACTTATATTACAGCGCTTATTGCAGGTGAGATGTTAAAAGACAACCCTGGCGAAAAAATTTTGGTTGATATAAGGTACACAAGAAACGTTGAGAATATTGTGTCAAAAATGGGCGGGAAAGTGGGATACACAAAAGTAGGACACGCACTTATCACGAAACAAGTGAATGATGAAAACGCGCTTTTTGCCGGGGAATCTTCTGGACATTACTATTTCCGGGCTATGGGAGGATGTGAAAGTTCAATTCGTGTAATACTATATGTTCTTCGTGTGCTTGCCCGTGAAAAGAAACCTATTTCTGAAATATTAGCTGAAATGAAAACTTCTATAGAATCCGGCGAGTATAATTTCGAGCTGTCAAAAGATACTGACGCAGGACAATTACTTGAAAACGTCATTGATAAATATTCAGACGGTGTGCTTTCCAGACTCGATGGAATCGCTATAGACTATCCCGACTGGAGATTCAGTATTCGCACTTCAAACACTGAACCTTTGCTACGACTGAATGTTGAGGGTAAAACAAATGATATTGTTTCTGAAAAACTCGCAAATTTGAAAAACACAATCATAGAAACAGGTGCTACACTAAAAGAATAACCTCAAGTTTATGGAAGAACAAAAGAAAGAATTACAAACAAAGACCGACAATGTTGTTGAACTTTCGCAGCTCACAAAGCATCTTATTCAGGCATTATCGAAAATTAAAGAGCGAGGTCCGATAGACGACTATAGCAAACTTACAGTATCCCAAACTGTCTCTTTTTTGGCGCTTGTCTATGAAAAGGTGAGAAATGCCATAGAATACCGCGAAGATCATCTGATTCGTCGTGCGGCAATAGAACGTATCTTAAAAAGACGATTATCGTTGAATCCGGAAGGCCGCAATGAAGCGGAAAATGTGCTTCGGGAGCTAATGTGGGCCAGATATTTTGCCAACGGCTCACTTGGACAACATGATATACATGAGGTACAAAAAATCATCGACGGTTTTGTTGACGTCAGAAAAAAAGTCTTGGAAGGCCGAAATTATAAACAACGGCAATATCTGTCACATTTTTTAATCGAACTTTTTACGGCAGAAATAGAGGAATTTTTGAGTCCAGCTGAATCCAAAATAGAAGCAGATTTTACTTATTTTATTTTCCAGACTTTAAGAGATAAAGTAAAAATAGAGGATACTGATGAAAAACAAAGAGATACTTTGCTTTTTATAGCTCTTGAAAAAGCCTACAGAAAAAGCGATCGACCTTATCAACGATACCACTTATTTAGACTTTTTTACAAGCCTATCTCACAATACCGCGATCTTGGGAAAGAAGATATCATCACAAAATTACCGGAAATTTTTGACAAAATTGATTCACTTTTAGATAATCCAACTACCGAAAAACTTGTCCGTTTTACCCGAAAATTATTGCCTCCGTATCTAATACTTTTTACAATAATAAGGAAACACAGGAAAGACATTGCAAATATTTTGTCTGACAAAAATCAGCTCTGGAGCAAAGTCGAACAAACCGCAAGACAAAAATACAGTCAAGTAAGATCGAGACTTAATATCCTGGCCTTTAGAAGTCTGATTTATATTTTTATCACAAAAATGTTGCTTGCGATCATCATCGAGGTCCCGCTTTCTCAGCTCATCTATAAGGAAGTAAGCTACGTCGCAATCGGGATCAACAGTCTGATTCCTGCTTTCCTAATGCTCTTAATCATACTCTTTGTCACTTTGCCCGGCGAAGATAATACGAAACGACTTTTTTTCAGAATCGTGGAAATAGTCAATGCCGACCCTACTTACGAAAAAAGTATTGCCCTAATCACAAAAAAAGTGAAGCACAGACGCCCCATACTTGCCGTGGGTTTTACTATACTTTATTCTACGACATTCATCGTCACGCTTTATCTAATACACCTTGGACTTAGATACATCCACTTTAATTTATTGAGTGAAGCTCTGTTCATATTCTTCATAAGTGTTGTCGCATTCTTTGCATACCGTATAAAGCAACTGGCCAATAAATACCGCCTTACTGAAAGATCTGGAATATTCACGCCAATAACTGATTTTTTCTTCATGCCGATTTTGTCTCTTGGAAAAATATTCAGTGAGGGAGTGTCTTATCTCAACTTTTTTATACTGATTTTTGACTTCATAATTGAAGCTCCGTTTAAACTTATAATCGAAGTAATTGAGGAATGGATAAGTTTTGTCCGGCAGAAAAAAGAAGAAATTGTCTAAACTATCCGAACGTAAAAGCAAAAATCTGCACGCCGTCATCGAATTTTAGTTCAAGAATGTGATTTCCAGGATTTCCCTTTAGGTCGATTAACTCATAAAGCTTTGGTTCTGTGATCAAAACATAACCGTCACTCACGTCTTTTCCGGCTTCCGCATCCACAAGTTTATTGTCCAGATATACTGCCACTTTCTGGTTTTCCGAAGTCGGATGGATTACTAAAAAAACCTTATTTGCTTCAAAGCGTATATGCATTGCTGCATTTTCTTGTGCTTCAGAATATTCCTCGAATACTTTCCAACTTCCCCAAAATGCAAATTCGTGGGTATTTAGTACTTTTGAGTAGCTATAGTTTTTGACTCCAAGCTCCAGCTCCTCAGTTGAATGAAACCTATCGGCGCGACCTATCCCAAGATAAGTTTCCGGAGTTAGTGGAAATCGGGGAGTCTCATCCGTCACTGTCGTCATTTCCTTCTCAATCTCTGATCCAGCTTCATTCAAAAGTTCCTGAATTGCTTTTTCCGTGGTCTCGTATTCGCCTTCACCAAAATGAAAGTAACGAATATTTCCATCCTTATCAATCAAGTATTTCGCCGGCCAGTAATGATTGTCATAGGCGCGCCATGTCGCATAATCATTGTCTTGAGCGACAGGATATTTGATTTTAAATTGATCTATCGCCATCTCCACATTTTCGGCTTTCTTTTCAAACTCAAACTCAGGCGTATGGACACCAACAACTACAAATCCGTCGTCTTTATATTTGTCATACCAACTGACTATATAAGGCAAGGTTCTGATGCAGTTTATACAAGTGTATGTCCAAAAATCGATGAGCACTACTTTGCCTCGCAAAGAAGCAAGATCAAGTGGCGTGTCGGTATTTAACCATTTTGAAATCCCGACAAACTCAGGCGCCTTAGCAATAACTGGAAGTTTTGCACTATCTCTTGCTTTTGGAAAAGGCATGTCGATCTTATCTTCCATATCAGGATCCCGTAATTTATCAAGTTCGTTTTTGACCGGGTCTACATTTTCAAGACCGATAATAAATCGTGAATACGACGGAAAGGCGTCAAGCAGGCGAGCTTGCAGAGTTTTGTCATAATTTGTAGCAATAGACAGTGCCGTAAGTATCATAATGACACCAAAAATTTGTTGTATTCGACCTGTATATTTTGATACAAAACGACTTTTTGTAAAAAAGGCTTGTCCAATCAATGTAAAAATATAAAGCGGAATTCCAACACCAATTACATAGAAAATAGTCACTAGGACTATTTGAAAATTTACAGCCTGTGTTGCGGCAAGTGTGGCTATCGTTGCAAGTATTGGTCCGGCACATGGTGTCCACACAACTCCAAGAGCGACTCCTGTCAAAAAACCAGAACCAAAACCCGATCCGGACGACTTGACTGATCCAACTTTTGAACTTAAACGACTGGCATATCCCTCAAGAATTTGTGAAAGTTTTGGAATAACCAAACTCAATCCCAAAAATCCAATCACAATCACTGCAATATAACGCAGAATGGTGGGATCAAAAGGGATAATTTTTACAATGTACGAAATTGTGAGCGTGAATACGGCAAAACTGACCATGATTCCAAGCGTTATGCCGAGTGGCTTTTTTTTACCTCCAGTCGTTGCCGATGAAAGAATGATAGGCAATATTGGGCAAATGCAGGGAGCAAAAATCGTTACCAGTCCTGATAAAAATGCAAATATTAGTAAAATAATCATAATCTTATAAAACGCTGCTCACTTCTGACAAAAACTTTTCTGTATCCCAAACTTCTCCAGACTTAAGTACTTCTGAACCATTTTTCAGAATTACCTTTGTATGTTGATATACGATTCCAAATTGCTTTGCTAAATCACGCTCAGCGTCATCGGTTTGATCATCGTTATAATTTACTCGAAATCCTACTACATTTGGATTATCAAGTTGGTCAAATCCCGCATGTAAATCAGGCGCCTCACCTCGACAAATAGGACACCAATTGGCATAAAAATCCAAAATAATAATTTTGTTTTCAGCTAAAGCTTTTTCGTAATCTTCTTGAGTAAATTCAATAAATTGTGATTTATCTCCGGCCAGTACGTTGCCTTTATACATTGCGCTTGCACTGCCTTTCTCCATCGTTTTTTCTTCCTTCTGCATGGCTTTTTCAGAATCATTTTTTTGTGCAGGTGACTGGTTTCTAAAATATAAAAAGCCCAAAGCAATGATGACAAAGACACCGATAGCCAGTATTACCGCAATATTTCCGTTATTGTTTTTCATATAAAGTGATTAATTTATAACTAATAATTCAATTTTTTACTTCGCTATATATAAAACCAATTATCTTGCCTATGATCATACTTGTAAGTGCAATTATGAGCCATGGGTCAAGTATGTGCCTGAGGCTCTGATATACAATTCCGGCAACCAAAACCGCAGTTCCAAAAAGAAAACCAACCCTGCCTGCTGTAGCTCTATGATATTGCTCTCGCTCATCTCGACTTTTTTCCTTCCATATAAATGTTGCAAAAACCGCATAAAGTATAATAAATCCCAAAATCACCATCATGTGTATATTCGTCGGCATCCAAAAATTGAAGGGATTTAGAATAAGTAGCGTTAGAATTATAAAAGCAACCGAAGATACTATCTCAAAAACTGAATTTTGTTTCATATTTTAAGTTAATGTAAATATGTCTTCAACTTTTTTATTAAAGTATTCAGCAATTTTTAAAGCTAAAAATACTGACGGCGTATAGTTTCCTTTTTCTATAGCAATAATGGTCTGCCGAGTTATGCCTATTTCATTAGCAAGGAATTCTTGCGTAATATTCCTTTCTTTCCTTATTGCATGTAATTTATTTGTAACATATCCCAGCATATTTATGTCAACTGTATTTGACATTCATACTATAAAATTATGAAGTTTATGTCAAGTAGACTTTACAAAATTGAAGATAAATTATATTCTAGGTTGAGCCTCACCAATCTGCTCAACATTTTTCACGCGCTCAGACTTTGGAACAGAGGCAGTCGGCTCTAGTCTATTTGAACAGACTAAACCGTTTATGATACGTCGGGCTTTTGCCGCATCGGCCGGCCACAAAAAACGTATTGGAGCCGGATCTTTATGGAAACCTATGACTTCAATTGTAATTGAAGCAAAAATTCCATCTGATGCACTGCTCACACTGTTTATATTTTTTATTGGTACGGAAAAAACTTCTCTTCCTATTAAAAAGGTTGCATATATGAGATCTACCTTATTTTCATCAATTATGATTTCGTCTGGAAAAAGATCAAACGGAAATACGCTCCTTGCAGAGAAATAAACGTCACGAGGATTATCCTGTGGATATTTATAGATCGGATGATTGGTTTGGACCATATCGCGCCGATTATAATATACTATTGTCAAAATTCAAGACAGAATTGTGTAAGAAATAAGTCAGATAGATATTAAATATGTAGAAATAGATCAATCAAATACTTTTTAAGATGTAAAAACTGATCAGGATTGTATATAGAGACAGGATAAACGTCAAGTTTTGTCTTTTTTAGTTTGGCTATGAGTTTTTTTTGTGTTTTAACATCTAAAAGATCTGATTTAGTCAATAATATAAGCTGTCTTTTTTCCAAAAGCTTCGGATTGAACTTACGCATTTCCTGAATCACAATTTCATAGTCCTTTAAAACATCTTCGCTCTCCGCTGAAATACAGTGGAGCAGTACTCCGACTTTTTCAATGTGTTTTAAAAATTTGACACCTAAACCTTTTCCTTGAGAGGCTCCTTCTATAAGTCCGGGAATATCCGCAATTACCAATTTCTCAAACCCTCCGACTCGGAGGTCGAGAACTCCTAAGTAAGGTTCAAGTGTGGTAAAAGGATATGCGGCAGTCTTTACATTTGCATTAGTAAATTCATTAAGCAAGCTGCTTTTGCCCGCATTTGGCAGACCTATGAGTCCGACATCGGCGATAAGTTTGAGAACCAAACGTAAGTTTACCGTTTCACCTGACTCACCAGGCTCGGCATGACGAGGTGTTTGATATGTAGACGTAGCAAACGACACGTTACCTCGGCCTCCAATACCGCCACGAACTAAAATGGTCTGTGTAGTTGAATCTGTGATCTCAATTAATGTTTCTGTAGTTCCTTCCCTTATCACATGAGTACCGATCGGCACCGATAAAATCAAATCCTTTCCGGCAGCACCAGTACGTTCAAATGTTTCTCCGGAAACTCCATCTTCAGCTTTATAGATATTTTTATTTACATAAGTATGAAGGTCGGACATATTTGCATGACCTTTTATATACACATTTCCGCCATGACCACCGGCTCCGCCTGACGGACCTCTTTTATTTGGATAAAAAGACACTTTGCCATGTCCTCCTGTTCCAGCAGTCACTGTGATTAAAGCTTCATCTACAAACATATTGTGTATTATAGCTGAACAGCTCAAAATAATCTTTGAGCGAGGTAACCAAAATTTAATAAATATAAATTTCGGAACAGGTGTCGCGAGTCAGAGACCTTGAAACAATGCGGGCTATCTTTACGCATTTTTCGAGGTGACGAGCGACAGAATCTGGAATGAGAACTTACGGGTTTATATTTTTACTTTCCAATTCTTTAACGTATTGAGCCAACTCTGCATTTGTCGGATCAAGTTGTAGTGCCAGCCGGTAACCGTATAATGCTTTTTCCAACTCACCTGTTGCTTCATAAAGTGCGGCAAGTTTATAAATGCCAGATAAATATCTGGGATTTATAGTCAGCGCCTTTATATAATTTTCTTCCGCATTTTTTTTATCGCCCATAACTTCATAAACATAACCAAGGTTAGTATAGCCAATATAGTAATCAGAATTGATTGTTGTAGCTTGAAGAAAAGCGCTCTTAGCCAGTTCTGGTTTTTCGAGTCGTAAATAATAAATACCGACATTATTTAGCATTCTGTAGTCAATCGTGCCCCACTTTTGTGCAGTCTTTAATTCTTCAAGTGCCTGACTAATTTTAGATTTTTTTATAAGAGTATCCGCATACTGCATGTGATAGTACGCTACCATATAATCCGCATCCCAAAAACTCTGGCGGTTTTTATAATCTATCGAAAGAATATCTTTATAATATTCTGCAAAGTCAATATTACGTGGAGATCCGAATTTATATAAGACACCTTCCTGTGCGATTTTTTCATCATAATTTTCGAAAGTTTTATCTACGGCATAATATATTTCGTTATCTGAAGTTGATTTTATCTGATTCTCGATCTCCCGTCTTTTAGCTTCAAACTCTTCTTCGGAGCGGTAATTTCTTCTTGCCTCCTTATAAACATCATTAAACATATTGCCATTTCGGTCATAGATTGTGACGTCTTGTCTGTATTTTTGGACTATTTGAAGATATGTGAGCGGAAATAGCTAGTTGTTTTCTTCAGTAAAGATGAACGCATTTTTTGGAACAAGATTTAACATGAGTCGAGCATGATCATAAGCAATAGTATTTGGTCGCATGTTTACAGCATTAAAGTTTATTATTAAGAAGTAAATTGGTAAGACGACACTAAAATATGAAATTCGTGGATAGAATTTAAAAAGGTAAATCGCTCCTGCTCCTATAAATACAGCAAAACTCACAAGAGAAGGTAAGAAAGCGGTCATTTTATCGTTCGGACTCACACTTAAACCGGTGAGAAAAGCAAAACCCGCGCTTGTAGATAAGAAAGATACCAGAAGAATTGTAAATAACTTCCGGCT
>CAYNLS010000013.1:14634-15972 GCA_964398125.1 uncultured Gammaproteobacteria bacterium | reverse complement strand
TAAAAATATATTAAAACAACTTTAGCCCGAATTGTTAAAGAATATAAATCCAAGCGAACGCAGCATTCCACATCGATAGATACGGAAGATTGAGATTCTTTCTGAGGATCCATCTTATAAAGAAACTGGGAGAGATTATAAATTCTCATCTTTCTTTTCCGACATGGAAATCGATATTAAAGGTTTAAGATATGGAAAACAGAACGATCTTAAAAGTGCGATCAAAACAAGAGTGGAGGAAAGACTAAAAAATGGTGCAGTCGACGAAGCACGTCAACTAATCGAAGAAGGGTTTAATAAGTCTGATCCAGGACTCCAAACTATCGGTTATAAAATTATATTGCAACTCCTATCTGGCAAAAATTCGGAAAAAATAATGAAAGAGCAATAGAAAATCAAAGAAATTCAAAACGCCAAACGCCAGTATACTTTTATGAAGAACGACCCCAACATCCACTGGATAACGCTTTAAGAAATCAGTATTATATATTGTTATAGACATGATCGATATCAATCTTCTCACTCGCTCAGAGAAAATTAAAATATTTATCTCGGCCATTTTTTTTGTGGCGAGTATTGTACTTTTTGCCTATTCTATTCAGCGATATCAGGTATTGACAAGCTCAAGAGCGGAAGAACCGGTTGTTCCGCCGAAAAAACTCGAGTTTAATCAGGATTCAAATTACGGAACTATTCTTAATGTAATCAATTTTACGATTACAGACATCACTAGTAACGATGTAATAACCAAATACAAGACGCAGCATCAGACATATCCTGGAATAGTCAAACTCTTAAGTCCGAGACCTGAAACCATTCAACATGCAAATTTTAAACAACTGGCTGATATTGGCGTGATGTGGCATTTCTCTTTTAATAATTTTAGTGAAGTCCGTCCTGTCATAGAGGCTTACTATGACTTATATAACCGTCCGACTATGATCGAGCTTACAAATATTGAAGGACTGAATTTGCTGCAGGCAAAAGCATTGCTTGATGAGTTTCCATACGTAGGCTTCATGGGACAAGGTCAACAAGGATGGCAACGTGAAAAGGCAAGAGAAGTTTTAAATATTGCTCATCCTCCTGAACTCGACGCAATCAGTTTTAGCGTAAAAGGTAATACCGCTCCCATTAACACTAATTTAAAATTTTTCTTTTCAAATTTTTACGGAGCCGCAAACGATTTAGTTTCCGGTACCGAACCCAAACTAAATTATCCGGCAAATACCTATTTGGCAATTTCAAATATTGATATCGCACAACACTCGACTTCAGATATTGCGAGAAGACTTGGCATAATCAGTAATGCCGTCGTTGTGGCGGCACAAACTAATG
>CAYNLS010000013.1:0-14624 GCA_964398125.1 uncultured Gammaproteobacteria bacterium | reverse complement strand
ATGACGGTTTGGATACCACTGATAACGCCATCATAAAATCAAAGCCGGGTAAAGCACCGATAATTTATATCAATGCGGGCCCATACGACAGCATGACCGACGTTGAACGGGAATTCATTGTGCAACTTGAAAAACTTACCGATTCACTGCCGACACTTGTCTGGCCGAAAGCAACTGCAGACAATAATCGTGTTTGGGATAATCCCAATGTTTCGAATGCCGATCCTATCATGGGTTTTATAGGAAAATATACACCAGTTAATACAACCTCACCTGTTTTTGCAGGTGTTTTAATCAATACCAATAATGAAACAGTCGACGTCCAACTCCCTTCATTTCTAACAGTCGCGTCAAGCACATCCACAACAAGACAAAGCAACGTAACTATCAGTGCCGATAATGTTATTACATTTCAACCTCACGAATCTATTCTATTTACAGCAAATCTCAAAGCCGATACGACAATTACTCCATCAACTACTGTCACTGGCGTCGCTACGCCATTTCCAACATTACCCGCCGGAGGAGAAGGTCAGCTTGTCTGTGACGCAGGAGATGATGCATATAATTCAAATACTTTGCGTGTTACCAACAATACAAATGAGACGATTGATGATCTTACATCGGTAACTCATCGCTGTACTTATATTAAGGATAAAGTTAGGAAAGGTTATTACAAATGTGAGACATGTACCGATCCTGATGAAGTCAATAACCCAGATTGTCAAGTTGGAGTGGCTGATCCGAATGCTTCTATTGTGGAATTTGTACTTGCACCAGGAGAGTCAAAAACTATAACGGTCAATGCCAATGCCTGCGAAACAATTCAACTTGACGTATATAATACGGATGAAAATGCAGGAGATAGTCCGCTTGAGTGTTACAACGTGCGATCCAGGTATACAGATCCTGCACCTCCTGCAAGATGGCAGGGAGGGATTGCTTTTGGCATCAACCAAAACTCGACGGGTTATGATGAAGCTACAGGAACATGTCCTGCGCCGACCACACCAGTTCCAACGACACCTGTCCCCACAACTCCCGCTCCAACAACACCGACAACACCTGCAACTATAACCGAAACTTTGACTCCAACTCCGACGCTTACACCTACAAGCACGCCCACCCCATCGCCGTCACCAACACCAACGCCAACTCTCACTCCAACACCCACTCCTGTGCCTCCGACCGCGACTCCAATTCCTACAAATACGCCTCCTCAACAAATTGCGGTAAACCAACAACCACCTGGTGTCACTCCATGGGCATTTATTTTTGTTCCTATCGGTTTGCTGATACTTGGATTATTGCTCTAAAAGTAAATTACTTATTGATAATGCGGCATATTCATGAAATAATGTTTTTATATGCCATCTTCTAAAGATAACAGTACCCCGCTTGATGTAAAAAAATTTGATCCAAAAACCGATCAGCAGGGTACAAATTTCCAAACTCTTTTAAAAAAAAGGCAGCTTGCGATGTCTCTTTCTATAAATAAATTTGATGTAATATTACTTATTTCAATACTTTTCTTCATTGCGGGTCTTAGTTTCTGGATGTATATACAATTCTTTCTATGAAACGTGATGCGCAAATCAAGCTGATTCTTACATTTGTTTTCTTCGCTTTTGGTGCGTTATTTTTTTCTTTAGGGATACAAAAATATCAAGTGACGACAACTCCAAGGGCAGAATTTGATGGTACGGCTTGTAACGATAATGTAGGCGATGCTCTGAATTCAAGCGGGTCCACTCCTTTCACAATTATCTGCGAAGGCAATCTTACCAGATCATATAGTTACGCCCTTTTTTGGTGTCCTACTCAAAAACGGGGCGATAGTACTTTCTGTCAAGATCAAAAAATCGACAGTGATTCAGGAGCTGCAATACCCGCATCAATAAACAAAAGTACCGATAAAAACTGTGGATGTGTGCAATGGGATATCGGCGTTACAAACACCAATGGGGAAGAGGGCATTGCCGGTGGCGCATTGCTTTGCGCCGAAGCATCATGTGAACAACCAATCCCTACGGAAACCCCTACAACTCCACCGGAACAACCCACAAATACACCAACAACTCCTCCTGAACAGCCATCAAATACACCCGTACCGACAAACACCCCAACGACACCACCCGACCAACCAACTAATACGCCCGCACCTTCCGAAACACCAACGGAAGTACCAACTAATACGCCTGAACCTACAGCGACAAATACACCAGTGCCAACGGATACACCAACACCATTACCAAGCGACACTCCAGTGCCTACACCAACAAATACACCTATTCCAACTGAAACTCCTCTTCCAACGGCAACAAATACGATAGCACCGACGGCAACCACACCTCCATCGCCGACACCGACTACAATTATTGCTGCAACCAACACACCAACACCTGTTGAACAATTGGCCGTTGAAGGTAAACCACCTGGTCTCACTCCATGGCTCTTGATCCTAGCCCCAATCGGATTAATATTGCTTGGGTTGTTACTATAAAAACAGAATAATATTAGAGCGAAGTAATCAAAATTTGCGAGATTCCATGCAACATGCCACTACCGACTAATATAGATAACTTAACGACTTTGCTTAGAATCGAGTAAATTTTCGGTTACGAGCGAAAATTACTTTTAACTATTTCCCTTAAATAACGAAGTGAATACTTCTTTTGGTACTTCGACAGACCCGATCATTTTCATACGTTTTTTTCCTTCTTTTTGCTTCTCAAGAAGTTTACGTTTGCGACTATAGTCGCCACCGCCGACTGTTTTTCCGCCTTTAACCAGCACGTCTTTTCTAAAAGCAGAAATACGCTCTGATGCAATGACACGTCCTTTATAAAATGCCTGAATTTTTACTTCAAACTGCTGACGAGGGATAAGTTTTTTTAATTTTTGAGTGAGCTCTTCACCTATTTGTTGCGCCCGCTCGGACACAACTATTTGCGAGAACTCTTCAACTTCAGCTCCGTTTAATAAAATAGCCAATTTATCTGCATCAACTTCACGATATTCTACAAACTCCCAATCAAATGAAGCATAACCCGAAGTGACTGATTTAAGCATGTCAAAAAAATCTGAAACCATCTCGGAAAGCGGCATTTCATATTCTATAGATACCTGATTTTTATTATCCATGGTTTTGAACTGTGATCGATGTTCTTCACATAAACGCATCACAGCACCAAGATGATTTTTAGGAGTAATGATGAGTATTCTGGCAATCGGTTCGTAATATTTTTCATTTTTAAATTGATAATCAACCTGTGGCGGTGTCAGAATCAGACTGAGATTATATTCTTTCTCTAAACGTTCACGAATTACATCAGCATGCAAAAGTCCCAAAAATCCGACTCGAAATCCTGGTCCAAGTGCCTGACTATATATTGCATTAAATTCAAGTGACGAATCGTTTAGATAAATCTTTTCCAGTGCTTTCTTTAGATTTTCATACTCTGCGTTATCTGTGGGAAACATAGACGCGTAAACCATAGGCTTTACCTTTTTGTATCCGGGCAATGACTCAAATGATCCGTCGGTGATCGTATCTCCGACATTCACGGTATGGATATCTTTAAGATTGGTGACGATGTATCCGATTTCTCCCGGCATTAAACTTTCTTTTGGCAATAAATCAGGAGTGAAAATGCCCACCTCTGTAGCTTCAAACGGAGTACGACCAATAGCAAGATTCAATTTTTTTCCCTTCTTTGCCTCGCCGCTGAATACGCGGACAAATGAAACTACGCCGCGGTGAGAATCAAAATAAGAATCAAAAATAAGTGCTTTTAATTCTTTGTCATCCTGCTTGCCCACCGTAGCTTTAGCGGAGGTGGGAGCGTTAGCGAAGGATCCCGATTCCTGTGGAGAGGGGAGAGTGGTGATAATTTTTTCTAAAACTTTGTCTACATGCAAACCGGTTTTAGCAGATATTTCAATGATCTCATTTTCGTTTACACCCAAAAAATCTACAAGTTCTTGTTTCGTTTTTGCAACTTCTGCATTTGGCAAATCGATTTTGTTTATAACCGGAATTATGACCAGTTCTTTTTCAATAGCTTTAAAAGCATTTGCAATTGTTTGAGCCTGGATTCCTTGTGTCGCATCAACAAGTAATATCACTCCTTCAACACAAGCCAAAGTACGGTCAACTTCGTAGGAAAAATCCACATGACCGGGAGTGTCAATAAGATTCAAAATATATTCTTGATCGTTTTTCTTAAATTTCATCCTCACCGGTGCAAGTTTGATTGTAATTCCGCGTTCTCTTGAGATCGGGTTTCTGTCAAGCATCTGTGCTTCATGGCGATCTTTTTCTATTGTGCCGGTCATCTCCATAAGACGGTCGGCAAGCGTGGATTTACCGTGATCGATGTGAGCTATAATGGCGAAGTTGCGGATATTGTACATATTTCAACATTGTAATGGTATCACACTAAGATTACTTTACTACATCACGTTTTTGTCGAAGTACTGCTCCTCCATGCCAAAGCTCAGATAGACCTTTCATAGAAAGTAGCCACCCCAAAAGAATATGAATATTATTTTGTTCATCTTCATGATAGGTTAGTCCAAAACTGGGTACTCCAGGAATATTATAGCCTTCATTTAAATCGCTATCCTTAAATATCTGACACGTTTGAATGATGCTTACTAAATCTGACAAATCTTTTTTTGTACCGCGATCTTCATATATTTTTTTTGTAATTGCTTCCTTATATCCACGAAGCTTTTTCTTAAGTGAATCATAATGATGTAATTCTTCAGCAATTTTTATATACTCTTCTGAACCTTCATCAAATTCATCTATCAAATTTTCTAACTGCTTTTCTGTGGGTCTTATTCTATCAATATGTCTTATCACGTTATCAGGTAACTGATACTCTCTACGATAAAAGGACAAAACTGATTCTCTTTCTCCATCCGACATGATTATCTTTTGTTGAACATATGTTTTTATATCCTCCCATAGTGGTGATAATTCTTCACCAACAAGCCGAGTAAACTGGATTAAAGATTTTGCAAGTACATTCTCTTCTCCTTGTAATACAACTTCAATTCCCTCAGACGCTCTTAATTCACGTGCAAATTGATCAGTATGATATCTAAATGGTTGAATATCGAGTATCGGTAAACGTATAAAACGTTTACTAATTCTCTGAATGAGCCAGTCTGAAAGTAGCGAATGAGCTATTGATGAATATGGATCTATAAGTTTTACTAGCTCTACAGGGTTTATTTTATCTATTAAGGCATGTATAACTTGCGCCTCATTCTGATCCTTAAATGGATCTGGAGCCACCGCCATGAGCTCAATTCTATCTTTAAAGTAATCAGGTTTACTTTTAAGTACATCAATGATCGATTGCAATGATTCATCCTTTCCAATTAGATTGAGATCGTTTAAAGTTTCCATCCCTAGATGACAGGTATAACGGAAATGAGAAGATGGATTGGACATAGCTCCTTTTCCAAGCATGTCAAAATAAAATTGCAGCAGACCTTTTACATCATCTTTACGATAATATCCCATCGCGATTCCTTGCATAATATCTGCTAATTTTTTTTCTGGCAGAAATGGAAATGCTCTTCGAATATTATTGTTATATAGGGATAAAATTGTTTTTGCTGCCAGTTCACCTCGCTTTAGAGTATATGAATAAATTTCTGCGAGCTTATCATCAGAAAGTTGCAGTCGAAATTTATCAATATCTGGGTCTCCGGTCGGAGGAGAGGTAAAATCTGATAAATCTACTGGTTTTGTTTGCCCATCATTATCTTCCAACATGAGCCAAACCCCCATATCTAACGGAATATGAGATGGAGTTTCCATTTTTCCAGTTTCTTTATTTCTATATTGTATAAGGGTTTCTGATTCAATTTTATAGTCTAAAGCACTTCCTACCGTTCTGAACGCTGAATCAAACTCATGAGCGGGCACTACAAACGGCCCATGTGGAGAAGCGAATCCAGTATTAAAAACAACAATTGATTTACCATCACCAATTGAAACTTTATCTTCACCTGCAAGTCTATTTCCTTCTGCTCGTATAGCATTAAAAATATCTTTTTGTTCGAGGTCAATATCACTTCTTGGCCAAGCATTCGGCATATAATAGCCAGCAAATCCTGGATATAATCCATTGATCATGGTATGAATTGTTTTTGAAGGTGTATTAAATTCCATATCCTATAATATTATATCACAATACACATATAATATGTAAAAATATATCAAAAATTAAAAAGGGGGAGCTTATATCACTGAAGTTACACTATCCTGACCGTAGTTGCACCGCTGCCTTGTCCCCACTGATCACCATGGATTACTATGACTCTGCCTCCCTGCTTTAGAAGTTTTTTGTCTTTGAGTATTTTTGTGGCTCGCTTTAGATCAACTATACTTACTTCACCGGCTTCAATAAACGGAAATATGATTGGAAGAACGCCAAAATCTACGGTTAAACTTTCACATATTGTTTGCGTCGGTACAAAAGCAAAAATTGGTACTTTTGGTCGGTATTTGGAAATAGTTTTTGCCGTATTTCCAGTTTGTGAAAATACTACGATCCCGTCAATTTTATAATGAGTCTTCAGATACTCTTGGTAAAGTCCATATGCAGTATCACAGATCAGAGCCGTTGTATCATTTGGCGAAAACCTGATCGATTTCCTGATATCTGTATCCACTTTGCCTTCATAAAATGCAGCGGTCTTATTCATGACTTGCACCGTTTTTAAAGGATAGGCACCGCTTGCTGTTTCTCCTGACAACATAATACAATCGGTGCTGTCATAAATTGCGTTTGCTATGTCGGAAATCTCAGCCCGCGTAGGGTATGGATTATCAATCATTGTCTGAAGCATCTGTGTCGCTGTAATGACAAATTTTCCTTTGATGATGCATTTTTTAATGATCATTTTTTGATAAAAAGGAACTTGTTCTATAGGTATTTCTACCCCCAAATCGCCGCGTGCGACCATTACGCCGTCTGCCGCATCAATGATTTTATCCAGATGTCCAAGTGCCTTTTCGGTCTCAATTTTTGCGATAAGCTTTCCTATGACCTTATATTTTTTTGCTTCTTTTCTGACCGTTCTCAAGTCGGCTTGGGTACGTACAAATGACAAAGCTATAAAATCGACATCATGACGGGCCGCAAGCTCAAGCCCTTTAAAATCACGATCAATAAGAACCGGAAAAGGAAAATCCGCTCCCGGAATATTTAATGTTTTTCGCGTTTTGAGAACTCCCGTAGTATCCGAAGCAAGATAAGTGGTTTTTCCTTTTTTAACTACATGAAAACTATATGCCCCATCATCTGCGAGCACCGACTGTCCGTCTTTGAGATGATCGATAATATCCGGATGAGTGATGGAAAAACCTTTTTGTTTATTTTCAAATACCTTTTCGCCAAAATATAAGAGCTCACCCTCTTCAATCTTTATTTGATCTTTGGGCATATTGATTCGAAGTTCCGGACCTTGCAAATCGATAAGAGTTCCGACGGTCACACCCATCTTCGAAGCAACTTTATTTACTCTTTGTATACGCTCACTGTGCCATTCAACAGTGTTATGTTTGAAGTTAAAACGAAATACATTGACACCGGCCTCAATGAGTTTTTTTATCATTTCCGGAGAATCAGACACAGGACCGATCGTGGCAATAATCTTTGTGAGCTTTGACATACCAATATTATACATCTTTTAAGTCGTCGTAGCTGTTACAATGATATACACATGAATAATTTTTTCACAGTAATAATCCCTGCTCGCGCAAACAATTCATATTTGCACGACGAGACACTGACTGCACTTGAAGCCCAAACCTATCGCGATTTTGAGGTAATGATTGTTGCCGACGATATACAATCATTTGCTACTGAATCCAGGCTTTATCCATGGCTTTCGATAATTGAATCGACTAAGCCTCCGGGAGTCAAACGCGATATGGCTACCAACCAGTCAAAAGGGAACATTATTGCATTTATAGACGATGATACAGCGCCTTTGAAAAATTGGCTTGAAAATGCGAATAAATTGTTTTCCTCGAAAAATGATCTTGCAGCGGCAGGAGGACCTGGAATACTCCCGCCAAAATCTAACTTCTGGGAAAAGGTGTTCGATGCAATCTTAGTATCATTCATCGGAAGTGGAGAATACACATACCGTTTTCAAAAAGAAAAGGAAAGAAATACTGACGATTTCCCATCGATGAATCTTATCATCAGAAAAGATATTTTCCAAGCTCTTTCAGGATTCGGCAATGATTATTGGCCGGGTGAAGACAGTAAACTTGGTGAAAAACTAAGGAGAATTGTACAAAAATATATTTTGTATCATCCCGATCTTGCAGTTTATCATCATCGTCGGACATCGCCATTTGGATATTTTAGCCAACACTGGAAATATGGTTTCATGAGAGGTATGTTCTTTTCACATGGTGACAAAAATTCAATGAGAGCCGTGTATCTTTTACCGCTATTATTTGTGGTTTATCTTTTTGTATATCTCGAACTTGTTTTTGCAGCTTATTCGCTAAAACAGAAAGACACAACGTTATATATGGGCATTCCACTGGTAATTTATTTATTGGGAGTTATCTTTGTTGCATTAAAAAATTTTTTTAAGACATTTAATCCGTTTTTATTTCTCTCAATATTGATCGTTCTTCCTCTCACCCACATAATCTACGGTATCGGTTTTGCAGCAGGTTATACGAGCGTACTTCTGAAAAAGAGGGAAAAAGCTTTGCAACAGAATTCAAAAAACAGTTCAAATTTAAATTGAGTGAAGTAACCAAAATTTACGAGTTTCCACGTAACATGCCACTCAGGACTATATGGATAATGATGACAACTTTGCTTGGAACCGAGTTAAATTTTCGGTTACGAGCGAAATAAATATTTTATTTGTATTTCGATTTTACCTGGAACAATATATAAAATCCGATTAATCCTGAAATGATTGCTCCAACAATCTGATATGAAGCAAGACTAGCAACTATTGAAACGAGCGTTGCATAATACGCATAACGCCATCCCATTATAGTTCTTTTAAATAATCCGGGCAAGGCAATAAGCTCAAGTACGATTACAACAATATTTAATATCATCGGCACCATCCAAAAACCGGATCGACCATACCCACCCATCATAGCAAAAGGTGAAAGTACCGCAGTGAGTCCCAGTGCGGCGAATATCACTGGAAGCGATAATATCATAAGAATCAATATGATCCATGGGCCAAATTTTACTATTGCCTCTTTAACATCATCGGGCAATTGAAACGGAGCTTTATCTACAAAGTATTTTTCTAACATTGCCTCAAGACCTCCTAAACCACTATTTGATTTGTCTGCCATACAAGGGGTAGTTAATGAGTAATGATTCCATCATACATTTTAAAAAAAACTTTTGCAATGGCATTTTCTTACTTTTTACTTACTTGTTATTTAATAAATAATATGCGACAATGGATCACGATGACAAAAAATAGGAAAATCAAAATTGTCGTCGGTTATCCTCCAATTGAGTCCAAAAAGGGCGTGGCTCTCCTTTCACAGAATAGACAGTTTCAATATTTTAATGCTCCCACTTATATTTATCCTATGGTGCCGGCCTACGCAGCATCGCTTCTTAAAAAAAACGGTTATGATGTACGATGGATGGATGGTATAGCGGAAAGAAAAACTTACAAAGAATGGATACGTGATTTGAAAAGATTTAACCCTGACTATCTCATGGTTGAAACAAAATCTCCCATTGTCAAAACGCATTGGAAATATATTGCAGATCTTAAGAAAAAATTGCCCAAGATGAAAACCATCTGGGTGGGCGATCATGTAAGTTACGTGCCTTACGAAATATTTGAAAACAGTCCCGTGGATTATGCTATCAAAGGTGGAGATTATGATTTTGTAGTTACCAATCTTCTCAATCATATTCATAAAGATGAAAAACTTGAAGGCGGAGTATATTGGAGAGATAAAAATAAAGATATAAAACAAAAACCCGAATTCACAAAAACCATTTCAAATGGGAAAAAAATTAATCATTCCGGGATCATGTCCCTAAAACACAATCTTGACGATCTGCCTTTTGTAGATCGTGATCTAACGAAATGGAAGTTATATGCCTATGCAAATGGAAATTACAAATATACGCCGGGCACTTACATGTATAGCGGCCGTGATTGTTGGTGGAATAAATGTACGTTTTGTGTTTGGGATCATACTATAAATCCCATCGGTTCTTACCGAAGTTTCAGTCCGAAGCGGCTTTTTGATGAAGTAAAGCATGTCGTTGATAAATATCGAGTAAAAGAAATTTTTGATGACGCGGGCACTATGTTTGTTGGCAATAAATTAAAAGCATTTTGTGAGCTTTTAGTTGAATCGGGCTATAACAAAAAAGTGAAGTATGGTTGCAATATGCGTTTTAATGCTATTCCAAAACAAGAACTTTATGATCTTATGAGTGAGGCCGGATTCAGGTTTATTTTATACGGCATGGAGTCAGGCAATCAAAAAACCCTTGATCGTCTTCAAAAGGGTACTAAGGAAGAAGATGCTATAAGAGGGCCGGCGATGGCAAGAAAAGCCCGACTTGATCCTCACGTAACAATAATGCTTGGATATCCGTGGGAAAGCTTTGAAGATGCAAAGCGTACTATAGAAGTGGCAAAATTTGCAATGAAAAAAGGATATTATGAAACCATTCAGGCGACAATAGTCATACCCTATCCTGGCACTCCATTATATCGCGAATGTAAAGAAAACGACTGGTTGTTATTTGACGATTACAATCGTTTTGATATGCGTGAGCCGGTGATGAAAATCCCATTCTCTCATGAAAAACTCATGGAGCTTGAACAGGATCTTTATTCAGCCTTCATGACGCCCGGTTATATATGGAATAAAATTATAAGAATAAGATCTTTTCATGATGCAAAATATCTTTTTTACATGGGGTATAAATTTATGGGTCACATGCTTGACTTTGACCCCAATCAAACTAGGGTAAATTTCTTCTCGTTTGAGTTTTGGAAAAATTCTACAACCAAACTTATTAAACACTTTGTGACTCCAAAAACTTCGGTTGATGCGGAAAAGGCAGCAATAAGAATATGAGTTTTAGATTTGTGCAAATGCTTGTGAGAGATCTTCAATGATATCGTCCACATCCTCAAGACCTATTGAAAGTCTGATCAAAGAATCGTTGATTCCAGATTTTTTTCGCTCTTCAGGTGTGAGTTCCGAATGCGTCATCGAAGCTGGGTGCTCGATAAGACACTCTACTGCTCCAAGCGACACTGCAAGAGTAATCATTTTGACAGAGTTTACCAATTTCTCGCCGGCGGCGTAACCACCTTTAACTTCAAAAGAAAGTACACTTCCGGATCCACTCATCTGTTTTTTTGCCAGTTCATATTGCGGGTGCGAAGAAAGACCAGGGTAATGCACCTTGTCGACTTTGGGATGTTTTTCAAGAAATTCCGCTATTTTTTGAGCGCTTTCCGACTGTCTGCTCATTCGAACTTCAAGAGTGGCCAGACCTCGTAACACAAGATACGCAGTGAATGGAGACATGGTCGGTCCAAAAAAAATATAGCTTTTTAAATAAATTGGTTCAATTTTCTCCATACTTCCGATGATCGCGCCACCGATAAGGTCGGAGTGTCCGCCGATATATTTTGTGAGACTGTGAATCACTATATCTACACCCATTTTATGTGGATACTGCATTGGCGGAGGTGCGAATGTATTATCGATCACGGTTAAAATTTTGTGTTTTTGAGCAACACTTACTATCTTTGAGATATCGAGTACTTCAAGAAGGGGATTTGTGGGTGTCTCAAAATATATCATTTTGGTCGTGTCGTCAATGTAATCTTCAAGTTTTGTAGTATCACTTAGGTTAATAAGATGTACTTTTATTCCGTATCTTGGAAGTATATGAGCCAGAAATTCATAAGTGCCACCATAAATTACATTGTGAGCGATTATCGAATCGCCGGTTTTTAAAAAATGAAGAAGTGTAAGCGTGATCGCCGACATGCCGGAGCTTGTTGCTAAAGCACGCTCTGCTCCTTCAAGTGCAGCCAGACGTTCTTCAAGAGCAGATACTGTCGGATTTGTGAATCTTGAGTATATCATCCCTTTCTTTTTTCCCGCAAAGCGAAGAGCACCTTCATGAGCAGTAGGGAATTGATAGGTCGAACTAGGATATATTGGTGTAACTACAGAACCGAAAGTTGGGTCTGCATTGCGGATTCCTATGTGAACATTCTTGGATGAAGATTTCATATTTAATGTATGATACCATAATAATGAAGAAAAATATATACATTTCCATGATATATCGATAGTTGCTTTAAAAATTTAATTATTCGATGCGTAGAATAGGTTCTGAAATTAAAAAAATATTGAGTATTTTTTAAAAAAGTTCGTCAAGTTTTTTTCGAGCCACTTCATTTTTAGGATCAAGCTCGAGTGCTTTTTCAAATGCAGCTATAGCACCATTTTTATCTTCTTTTAATAATCTTAGTGTTCCAAGCTTGGCATATAACATACTATTATCCGGAGCAAGCGCTATTGCTTTTTTTACGTTTAATTCCGAATTTTCGAAATCACCTAGCTCAAAAAATATACCACCGAGCTGTTCGTATGATTTCCAATATTTTGGATCTAGTTGAATTGATTTGTTTAAAAAGAGCACTGCTTCATGATGGCGCTTCATCAGACGCAAGGTGTAGCCTAAATTGTAATAAGTATATGGATAATTGGGATTTAACTCTATTGCCTTTTTATATGCGGTAACGGCTTTTTCATAATCGCCTTTGATGACGTAAATATTTGCAGCATTATTTTGCGAAGCAACATAATTTGGGGAAGCTTTTGCAGTTGCGAGCCAAAGAGTTTCACTATTTTTCCAATCCTGATTTCTGATGACGGTGCGTATAAAAAGTGAAATTACAATTATTGCAAATGAAATCCAGCTTACCCGATCAAAATTCTTCTTTTCAATTAGATATGAAAAAAAATAGCCGGTGATAAAATAAAGACCTATTGATGGAAGATAAACGTATCTTTCGGCAACAGGCCACGATATCCCTAAAGAATTTAAGGTGATGCCCAAACCCACGACAAAAAAACACAAGAAAAAAAATACCAAACGATTCTTAATAAAGGTGTAAATTAACCCAAATATAAAAACAGTAAACAAAATAAAATTTAAAGCCATATTACCAAACGAAAAAATGATGTCATAATGATAGTGACTCAGATTTTGCGGCCAAAAAAATAGTTGTAAATATGCCCCGATTACGACAGGGATTTGAAAAAAAGGATTGACCGGTTGAAGTCCGGCACCACGCGTAGTTTGAAAATATTCCATTCTTGGTCCAACATATGGGATAAGTATTAAAACCCAGAAGAAACTTATTAGACCAAAAGGGATGATTTTTTCCCAATTATTTTTTAAAGAATAAAAACAATATTCATACAAAATGAGAATTAGTGGAAAAACGATCACTTTTTCAGAAGAAGACAATGCAAGGATGTAAAAGAATAATGACAAAATTGATTTCGATTTTTTAAAGTTCGCATGATTTTTTATATAAATTAAAAATGATAACAAAAGAAAAAATGCCGATTGAGCATATATTCCTCCCGAAATCCAAGTTACCGATTCAATCATAAGAGGATGTACCGCGGTAATTGCAGCCACAATCAAAGGCAGATGCTTTTTCTTTGAAAAATATGGAGCTATGAGATAAACAAGAATTACAACACCGATGTGGAAAAAAATATTTATTGACCGAAAAACTGCTGGATTAAGTCCTCCCAATTTATAAGCCACAAAATACAGTGCCAATCTTATCATAAAATGAGGAATCATCAGAATGTAAGAAGGATGTTTTAAAGCGCCCTCACTCTCAACTATGGCATGAATGTCATCTGAAACAAATCCTGAAAAAAGGCTGGGAATATAGGAAAGTAAAACTAGACAAATAAGAAGTCCCAAAAACAGATAATTTTTTTGGATTTTCATTGCTCACTTAACATTTTTTGTACCCAAGCTTTGGCATTTTCATTTTTTGGTTCAAGCTCATAAGCAAGCTGAAACTCTTTCAGTGCTTCCTGTTTTTTATCAAGCCGGTAATATACTATTCCAAGATTGCTGTGTAACGTCGAATTGTCCGGACTTATTTCGATAGCTTTTTTAAGATAAGATTCTGCGGCAAGCACATCTCCGCGCTCAAATTTGATGACGGCTATGTTTTGGTATGCTTGCCAGACATTGGGATTTAAAGCAAGAGTTCTCTCAAAAAGTGGCATTGCCTCATCATATTTCTTTAGAGTACGGTATAAATTACCAAGATTGTAGTATGCGTCGGGGTATTTTGGATTAAGTCTGATTGCCGTTGAAAATTCTTCGGCTGCCTTTTGCCAATCTCCACGTCTTGCATAGACATCGCCCAAATTGTTGTGAGTTTTTGGGTCAGATGGTGAAGTTTTGCCGGTTGCGATCCACAGATTATCCTGATTTTGCCAATCTACATTGCGCACTATCGTTCTTATGCTTAAGGCCAGATGTATCACACTGACGAGG
>CAYNLS010000012.1:11364-16129 GCA_964398125.1 uncultured Gammaproteobacteria bacterium | reverse complement strand
AAAAGCGAAAAATATTTTTAGTAGATATTAGCAAATACTGGAGTCAGTACCTCAATGAAAAATAGAAATAAAAAAGGAAAGATCGAACAATTCTTAAAAACGAATAAATTCCAACGTTCAGAAATAGTTATCATTGGTGATTCACCGGAAGAAGTAGAAATCGGAAGAGATCTTGATCTTAAAACAATTTCAATTACAAACGGATACTATGCAACATCGAGACTAACGAAAAGTAATCCAGATTTCCTTATCAGCAACTTAAAGGAAGTAATTAGTATAATTAAAAAAAATTAAACTCTCACTTTCAAACTTTCCCCACCAAACACAATATTTTTTGGCTCGATGATGACTTGTTTTTTTCCTTTTTCGACAATTCCCGCTTCGTATGCTTTTATTTTATTTTTCTTGGCAATTTTGATCACTTTTTCAACTTCTTTCTTCGGAACAAAAACTGCGTACCCCGCTCCCATATTAAAAATTCCATAAGCTTCTTTTTCATCCACTGGTCCTTTTTCGCAGATAAATTTCAAAACTTCAGAAACCGGTGGTACTTTATGAAGTCTGTAAGTAAACTCTTTTTTACATCGCATTATCTTTCGCCAACCGTGACCCGTGATATGCGCCATGTAATGAATTTCGATATTTGCTGCGAGTAAGTCCTGAATCAAATTTGAATAAATAATTGTTGGCACAAGTAGTCCTTCACCATACATTTTGCCATTTGCCATTTTTGTTGCATATCCTTTTGGTAAAATATCTGCAATTTTTCTGTCGAGAGATAAACCGTTAGCATGTATTCCACTACTTTCAAGAAGAATGATTATGTCCCCGGCATCCAATTTTCTTCCAATAACTAATTTCTTTTTGGGTTTTATGATCCCCACTGTTGAGCCACCAAGATCCACTGTATTTGGTTCAATGATTCCTGAAAGTGTTGGTGTCTCTCCTCCACCCCAGACAACTCGAGCTATATCACAAGCCTTTTTCCAGCCATTCACCAAATCTTCCATTCTTTTTTTATCTTCAAACCAATCAGCATTCCCAGCTCCCCAATAGGCCAAAACTGAGATTGGTTTTGCGCCAACTGTGACTAAATCATTGATAATTCCGGCAATAATATCTTGGGAGATTTTGTCGTAGTAGGTTTTGCCGGTAATTTTCCTCATTGCGTCGGCAACAAGAGTTTTAGTTCCGAGCCCTTCCATAACAGAAGCTAAATAAAAATCTTTTTGTTCCAAAACATATGCCGATTCTCCGCGACTTTCTTTTACTTCGAAAAATGAGGAGCCACGCAGATTTTTTTCAGTCTTTTTTCCAGCAATCTGCGCCATCCGTTTTAAAAAGTCCATCGCATCATAATTTACTCCAGTTTCTTTATATGTGAGTTTTTTTGCTTGTCTCATACGGCTCAATTTTACTACAAACTTCAGAAGTTCCAAGCTCATGTTAAAGGGCGATGTTTTGCCCTATTTTCTGATATACTATATATCTTTTTTTATTATTTTTTAATATCAGAAATATCGCCATCATCGCCCACGTTGATCACGGAAAAACAACCTTGGTTGACGCCATTTTAAAGCAATCACATATCTTTCGTGATAATCAGAAAGAAATGTCTCAGGTTCTTCTTATGGATTCCAACGATCTTGAGCGCGAAAAAGGGATCACCATTCTTGCCAAAAATACGAGTGTGCATTATAAAGACGAAAAAATAAATATTATCGATACTCCGGGGCACGCAGATTTTGGCTCAGAAGTAGAACGGGTTTTGAATATGGCAAGCGGTGCACTACTTCTTGTTGATGCCGCCGAAGGCCCACTTCCACAAACTAGATTTGTTTTAAAAAAAGCACTCGAGGCAAAACTAAAAGTAATACTTTTAATAAATAAAATTGATAAAAAAGATGCCCGTCCTGTTGAAGTCCGTCATGAGGTTGAATCTTTGTTTTTAGAACTGGCGCAGCACGCGGATGCTCTTGATTTTACTACGCTTTATGGAGTAGGACGTGACGGAAAAATATTTACCGAACTTCCTGAACACTATTCCTCAGATATGACGGGTGATCTCGAACCACTTTTTAAACCCATTAACTCCGAAATTCCAAACAGCAATATTTATGAAGAAAAACCATTTCAAATGCTTATTTCAACTGTGGATAATGATTCATATGTAGGCAGAATTTGTATTGGCAAAGTAACAAGAGGAACTTTGTCAAAAGGTCAACGAATCACACTTGTTGATAAAGAAGGTCAGATTGGCACATATACTGTCACTAAATTATTTACAAGTGAAGGACTCAATCGGGTTGAAGTTGAAAAAATTGTATCTGGCGATATTGTTGCTCTGGCCGGAGTTCCCGAACTTACGATCGGTCAAACTGTCACTGATCCGCAAGATCCAACATATCTTCCAGCAATTGAGGTAGAAGAACCGACAATAAAGATAAAAATCGGTCCGAATACCAGTCCTTTTGCAGGACGCGAAGGCCAGTTTGTGACATCTCGTCAAATTCATGCCAGGTTATATAAAGAACTTGAGACTGATCTTGGACTTAGAGTTGAGGATGATCAGGCAACAACCTCATTTATTGTGAGCGGTCGAGGTGAGCTACATTTGGCAATCTTGATTGAAACCATGAGACGTGAAGGATATGAACTTGAAGTTGGCAAACCTCAGGTTATTTTTAAAAAAATTGATGGCAATACATGTGAGCCTTATGAAGAGCTCACAATTGACGTGCATAAAGACTACATGGGAATTATTAGTGAAGAAATTGGCAAAAGAAAAGGAAAACTGATTAATATGCATCCAACTTCAGACAACGGAATGAGATTTATTTATAAAATTTCTAGTCGAAACCTGATTGGTATAAGAAGTAAACTTATGACAAATACCCGTGGCACAGCAGTCATGAATACTTATCTTCTAGGTTATGAACCTGAAGGAACAAAGATGGAAAGCATAAGAAACGGCGCGCTCAGTGCTACACAAACTGGGGAAACATTGAGTTACGGACTTGCAAATGCCCAAGTACGAGGCACGCTTTTTTATGGACCAGGTACGAAGGTGTATGAAGGAATGATCGTTGGTTTGAGTTCACAAGAAAAAGATATTGAAGTCAATGTTTGCAAAAGTAAACAATTGACAAACAATCGCTCATCAGGTGAAGGAACAAAAGTCATACTTGAACCGCCAACAATTCTTAGTTTGGAACAATATCTAGACATCATCGCCGATGACGAACTTCTTGAAGTTACACCAAAAAACCTGCGACTTCGTAAAAAATACCTCACACTTACAGAAAGAAAAATAAAAACAAGAAATGAGTAACCATACGTAAGATTTCTTATATAATATCAATGATGAAAAAAAGCTATAAATCTTTGGAAGGTGTCAAAATTGTCACTTTAAAAACCCACATCGACGAACGAGGTTCCTTCACGGAAGTTTTCAGAAAAGAATGGTTTAAACCATTGAACCCAATCCAATGGAATATCGTATTCTCCAAAAAAAATGCATTGCGCGGGATGCGTGTCCATATCAAACACACCGACTATGTGATTGTTTTTAAAGGAGAAGGCTTGTATGTTTTAAGAGATCTGCGCCGCAGTTCACCAACCGAAGGTAAAAACTGCTATATAAAACTTAGTGGCGAGTCGATAAAAGCTATCATCATCCCGCCAGGAGTTGCGCACGGATTTTATTTCTATAGAGACTCTGGCTATGTTTATGGAGTTGATTATTATCACAATGAAAAAGACGAGCTTAGGTTTCACTACCTTGATCAGGATGCATCGTTTAAATGGCCGGAGAAAAAACCAATTATTACTAAAAGAGACGCTGCTCTCCCTCCTCTCAAAAAAATTATAAAAAAAATACCTGCCTGGAAACGTTCTTCAAAAACTTACCCATTTGAGTCTCTTTAAAAATTTTATATATTCGCCAAGACTTTATGCTTTCAAATTTAGCAAGCTTTCTTTCAAGCTCATGATTTCTTTTAAGTAAATTTTCAACCATATGCATTTTTGCAGTGACTATGGCATTATTGCGAATTTCTTTTTCTAAAAATTCTTGACGGTATTGTTTTATAAATGCTTGATTTCCGATCTTTTTACTATAATTTTCAAGTTCGCTTGCTCTTTTTTCTATTGACCATTTTTTTCTTTGAGGTGAGGGAAAATAAAAAAGGGTAGGCACAAATCCGCTGACGGGTTTACAATCGGGGTGTGACAAAAATTGCTGCCACATATAAAGATCGCTGTAAATTCCTTTGGGAGCAGTTCTCCAACCGTATGGCAATTTTCTATAAAGTGATAAAGTATGTCCGACAAAACTTAAGGCAATAAAGCTTACACCTGACAACATGAGACGTTGATAATCCTTAAGAGACAAATCGATAAGGCACGGAATAATTTCTCCATTAGCTTCTATGCGTGCAAGATATGTATGACAAAAATTACCGTTTTTTAATAATTTAAGCATTGTTTCAATATGGTCGGGAAACATGAGATCGTCATCAGACAAGTAACACACTATCTTTCCTTTTGCTTGTTTTAGTGCCTTGTGTCTATATATTTCACCGTGTCTTATGTCTTTTGGGTTATCAAAAAATTTGATGCGTTTGTCTTTTTTTATGATTTTTTTAATTATTGCCCGCGTTGTGTCGGGAACTCCGTCACCAATAATGAAGAGTTCGATATCTTTGACTGTTTGATTAAGGACACTTGGAATCGAGTAGTTGAGAGTAATGCCGTGGTTAAATGT
>CAYNLS010000012.1:7710-11354 GCA_964398125.1 uncultured Gammaproteobacteria bacterium | reverse complement strand
CGGTAGCTTTCATATTCCGGCCATTGATCTCAGTTCACTGATAACTCTAACTATCTCCATACCCTCTTTAGCACTACTTTTTGGAGGAGGACCATTTTTTTTTATATATTTTATAAAACCATCAAGTTCTTCATGCAAAGGAGGTTTATTTTTTATCGGAACTTTATTCTCATGGAATTTGTGATTTATTTTATCTGCTGAAATTATGCTTATGTGATCAGTGTAAGCATCATCAAGCACGGCAACCCCTTTTTCACAAAATAACTTAATTTCACGTTTTTTATCTTTATAACGGGCTGAAACTTCTGCAACTTGCCACGGTGTTTTTCCAAGTACCGCAATCAGCCCGACAGGAAAATTTTCCTCAAGATCGGCAACGGACTTAACCGGTTTTAAAAATTTCCCGAAAATCTCAAATTCTATCGAGATATCATGAGGTAGAAGATGCCATATGGCATCTGAATCTTTATGAGGATTGCCCCACCCAACTCGCGTTGTTTTGAGTCCGATTACTTTTCCAAGTGTTTTATTTTTTGCGATTCGCGCAAGCTCCAAAATACCAGCGTGATATCGCCATTTGTCCATGACAAAAATTGTGTCGGAACTTTTTTTTACGAGCGACTCCGCAGTTTTTAAATCCGTAGTCAATGGTTTTTCAGTAAAGATTGGTTTCCCCGGAAATAAATCAGTTAACTGATTTATTATCTCCCCATGGGTTGCACTAGGCGTAGCTACTATAAAACCATCTTGTTTGCCTATCTCCTCAATAGATTTGATCATCTTAACCGCACCAAAGTCTTGGGCTCTTTTTTTCGATTCATTCGACCTTGCAATTACAGTTACTTTACAATGAAGACTCACCAAGTCACGAAGTATATTTTTCCCCCAATTGCCGCAGCCTATCATGCCAATATTGATTGTCGAGTCCATGCCGACATTATATCAAGAATGATTATTGGAGCCTAATTGTTTTGCCCAACTCTTTGCTCTTTCCAATTCACCATCTGCGAGTGGCCCTTCTTGATCATTGACTATAAATCCCATTTGATATTGAGAAGTGCATTGGCCGGAATCAAATCAAAAAAACTTTGCAATCTTTTCGGTATTTCCGTATTTTGAACCATACACTATTAATATTTTCATATCAAGGATAAAAATCTACTGATTACTCCATTGTGACGTCGCTAGATCAACTTTATTCCCCTTAAAATGGACTCCCTCTGAAAGTAACATTTCTTTTTTTGTTGATAGGCCATTTCCTGCTGAGTAACCGGTGAGATCTCCATTTGAAGCAACCACTCTGTGACATGGAGTGTTTGGGGCATCTGGATTTGTCTTCATAAACATTCCAACCGCCCTTGCCGCACGCGGACTTCCGGCAAGACGAGCAAGCTGACCATATGTTGCCACTTTACCTTTAGGAATTTTTCTAGTTAAAGTATAAATTTTTTCACGGAACAAAGTTTTATTCATAATTCTGGAAAATTATTGTAACATATCTTTATGTCAAAATCTTTTCCACTAATTTTACTAGGAATTTTAATAATAGTTGCTGGTGGCTATTTTATATTTAGTCGTAATAATGTAGAATCTACTGAAATGAAAAAACAACCAAGTCCTACTAAATCAAATACTTCCCCAGAACTAAAAATTGAGGATACAAAAATTGGGACTGGCAAAGAAGTAAAAAGTGGGGATACTATAATCATTCATTACAATGGCACTCTTACTGACGGCACTAAATTTGATAGTTCCTACGATCGTGAACAACCATTTGAAACTGTCATTGGTGTCGGCAAGGTAATTCAGGGCTGGGATCAAGGAGTGGTAGGTATGAAAGTAGGCGGAAAAAGAAAATTGACGATTCCTCCCGAGCTTGGATATGGCGCTCAAACTGTCGGACCAATTCCTGCAAACTCTACTTTAATCTTTGAAGTGGAACTTGTTGATATAAAGTAAATAATTAAAAAGTGATTTCTTCATTTAATACGGGCATTGTAATATCGACGATACCTATTTCTTTGGAAATTCTTTCTGAAAGTGCTTTTCGTGGACCGTCTTCGCCATGAGTTAAAAATACTTTCTTAACATTTTTGATATGTCCCAACCAATCTATAAGTTGACCTTGATCGGCATGTGAACTCATCCCGAGTGTAGTATTTACTGATGCTTTTACCTGTATATGTACTCCCTCGATAACAACGTCCTTTTTTCCTTCCATAAGTTCTCGGCCCAAAGTTTCTTCTCCCTGGTAACCAACCATAAGCAATCGTGTCGAAGAATTTGCTAAATAATGTGAAGCGTGACCGACTATCCTCCCTCCTGTCATCATCCCGCTTCCCGCAATAATTACTTTCGGACCTTTATTGTGACGAATGGCGTAACTTTCATTTCTTTTTTTTATATTCTCAAACCCTGGAAATACAAACGGGTCTCCATTTTTTAAATCTTCCCTCAGATGATCATTAAAAAGTTTTGGATAATCAAGGTAAATTTCAGTAGCACTTTTTGCCATCGGGCTGTCCAAAAAAATCGGTATTCGGCCACTGACTTTTCCTGTCCTTTTTAAATGCATTATTTTGTGAAGAATCTCTTGAGTTCTTTCCAAAGCAAATGCCGGAATGAGGAGTGTTCCGCCTGATTTTTCAACAGTGTTAATTTCTTCTTTTAACACTTCTGAAGGATCTTCGGTAGAGTGTAACCTGTCGCCATAAGTAGACTCCATGACGACAACATCGGCCGAATCTATAAACTCTGTTTGAAAAACCAAATCTTCAGGAAAATTACCAAGGTCACCGCTGAAAACTATTTTCCTGATTCCCGAACCTGCACTTCCGCCAACAGCGGATCCGCCTCTGGCGGACATATCTTCTATCTCGAGTATTGCCGAACCAAGAATATGACCGGCGTCTCTGAATCGCACCGCAAAATCACCGATCGGAGTTTCATTACCATAATTTACAGTTTTAAACCTGTCGATTGTTCTTTGTGCCAGTTCCTTATCATAAAGAATTTTCATACTATCTTGGATAGCTACTTTTGCACTGTCTAAAAGTGACAATTCTGTCAAATCCCGCGTCGCCGGAGTCATAATAATTTGTTTTCTAAATCCTTTTGGAAGAAGTATTGGAAGTCTACCGCAATGATCAAGGTGCGCATGCGTAAGCACAACTCCGATAAGCTGTGTACAGTCATAGTCGTATGGCGCATAATTTAGTTCTTCAATTTTCTCAGGTCCCTGAAACATTCCAAGATCGATGAGTATCGATTTTCCTGATGCAGATGTAAGTGCGTATGAAGATCCCGTTACTGTTCCGGCCGCGCCAAGAAATTTTATTTTCATCCATTTATTTTACAGCATTAAAGGACGAATACTCATTTGGAATTTTCCCAAGGAGTCATGAGTTGGAAGTAGTTTCCATCAGGATCTGCAAATGTAGCGATCCACGCACCTTGCATTTCATAAGGTTCTTTGATGACCTTTGCACCTGTAGCTTTAATTCTTTCAAATTCTTCTTTAACTTCCTTTGTTTCAAAATTCAGAATGATTCTCTGGGGTTCTTTCGCCTTGCCTTTAACTTCAGAATGTTCTCCGATCGAGAAAAAAGCACTTCCAATTTGCCATCCAGCCCAGCCACCTTCTT
>CAYNLS010000012.1:2410-7700 GCA_964398125.1 uncultured Gammaproteobacteria bacterium | reverse complement strand
AGGTTTCTTTCCAAATACTTTTTCATAAAATTCAGCCAGTACTTTTGGTTGAGAAGTTCCGATCATAATTGAATTGAGATTTAACATGAAATTTAGTATATCGTAGTAATATTAAAATTGGATAAGAATTTAGTGGTAAGATTTTATATATGTCCACATTTTGGCGGCATGTTAATTATAAAAATATCTTCCTTAATCTCTTCGTTATTTTTATATACATTCTTTCGGGTAAATCGGGCTTATCTTTTGCTTTTTTAAATCCCAGTGCAACACCAATTTGGCTTCCAACAGGTATTGTTTTGACAGTCCTACTTTTCTTTGGTTATCGTGTAGTTCCCGGCATCTTTCTTGGAGCTTTTATTCTGAATAACTTGACAGCGGGTACAACTCTCACTTCACTTGGCATTGCAATAGGCAACACTCTTGAGGGGGTGATCATAGCTTACTTTGTCAAGAAATTTGCCAATGGTGTACATGCTTTTGAGAATGTCTCAAATATATTCAAATTCACATTTTCGGCAATCTTAGGTACGATGGTAAGCGCAACTATTGGAGTTTCGACTCTCGTTTTCGGTGGATTTGCGAGCGCTCTTACTTTCGGTTCCGTATGGACGACATGGTGGCTTGGAGATATGGCAAGCGCAATCATCATTGCACCATTGCTTTTAGTTTGGGGCGACATGTCAAGAATTAATAACATTAATATTAAGAAAATTCTACATTTTTTCGTTTCGTTTTTCTTTCTTTATCTCGTCACACAACTAGTTTTTACGGGCATTTTACCGTATCCATATCTCTGTATTCCATTTGGAGTCTGGATCGCATTCAGGTATGGGCACAAAGGTGCGACCCTGAGCACTATTTTTGTCGCTGCAATCGCGATTTATAATACACTTCATAATCAAGGTCCGTATGTCAATCAGGGATCACTGAACCAATCACTCACTTTAGTTCAGCTATTTTTAGGTACATTTTCACTCACTTCCCTGACCTTTGCCGCGGTCGTCCAGGTTATGAAAAGAGATGAAAAAATACTTACATCAAATCAGAAAAAATTTCGCGCTCTTATTGAAAACAGTTTTGAAGCAGTTGTACTTATTGAGGCCAGCTCAAAAATATTATATGCGAGTCCTTCAGTCAAAAAAGTTCTCGGTTATGACCCAGAAGAGCTTGAAGGTACTACCGGATTTGATTTGGTAATTCCAGAAGACAGGAACAAAACTATGCTTTTACTTGCAGAACTTGCGCTTAAACCAGGTGGAGTAGTGACCACAGAATACCGAACAATGAAAAAAGATAAAAGTATTATTTGGGTTGAAGCTACGGGTAAAAATTTACTTTTTGAGCCAAATATTAAAGCCGTGGTTGTAAATTTTAGAGATATTACTGATAGAAAAAATTTTGAGGAAAAATTACAGCGTGAAAAAATGCAGGATGAGGCAATGTTGACAAGTATCGGAGAAGGTATAATCGCAACTGATAATAAAGGTACAATCACCATGGTCAACCAAGCAACCTGTGAGATTCTGGGATGGAAAGAAAAAGATTTACTTGGAAAATTTATTGTCGACGTTATTCCCATGGAAAATAAAGAAGGCAAGACTCTCAATGCATCTGAACGTCCAATAACAAAACTTCTTTCTCGGGGAGGTTCGTCTGCATTAGTATCACAAAGTGATTACTACATAAGGAAAGATAAAACAAAAGTACCTATACGCTATACTGTAACTCCGATCAGGATATATGAAAATATTGTTGGCACAATCGAAGTATTTTATGATATGACTCGTGAAAGAGAGATTGATAATGCAAAAAATGAATTTGTTTCTATAGCCTCTCATCAACTAAGAACTCCACTCACCACTATTAATTGGTATCTGGAACTACTGTTGAAAGATAAGCTGATGGATAGTGGCAAACGGGAAAGTTATTTTAATGAGGTCTATCGCGCTAGTTATCGCATGGTGGCACTCATCAATTCTCTACTTAATGTATCACGGCTTGAATTGGGTACATTTACTGTCGAACCTAAAACTGTAGAGCTCTCTGCTGTAATTGATCAAACTTTAAATGAGCTTCTCCCTCAAATAAATGCAAAGGGAATTCAGGTAGAAAAAAACTACCAAAAAGAAATTCCGCCTATTCTAGCCGATCAAAAACTTTTAAGTATTATTATTCAAAATCTCCTTTCTAATGCTGTAAAATACAATCGAAGAGCCGGTAAAATCGTGATCAAACTTACTTCTGACGATAAGAAATTTTTGATCACAATAATAGACAATGGATTGGGTATTCCGGTCCAAACACAGTCAAAAATATTTACCAAAATGTTCCGAGCAGATAATGCAAGGCAGTATGAACCGGAAGGGTCTGGACTTGGTCTCTATATTGTCAAAAAAATTATCGATATCACTGGTGGGCATATTTCATTTTCATCTGAAGAAAATAAGGGCACAACTTTTAACGTAACATTTCCTATTTCGGGTATGCAAAAAAGGGCGGGCGAAAAACAATTGAGTTAATTTTTCTTATTGAATTCTCACATCTGTAGGTTTATTCTGAACTATATGCCCGATCCCAAAAAGATAATTTTAATTACTGAAGACGAACCATCTATGTTGCGGGTTCTTACCGACACACTTACTCAAAATGGCTTTAGCGTATTACAAGCTAAAGAAGGAAATGCAGGATTAAATATCGCCTTAAAACAACACCCCGATCTCATGCTTATTGATATTCTTATGCCGGGCATGGATGGTCTTGAAGTATTGAAGAAATTAAGACAAGACGCTTGGGGGAAAAATGTTCCGATCATTTTACTTACAAATATAAGCCCTGATTCAAATGAAATCATTCAGACAATAGTTGAGAGTCAGCCTGCTTACTATTTTGTGAAGTCAGAAATAAAGCTTGATCTTATAGTCGAAAAGATAAAGCAAATATTATATCCTCATCAGCAAACGAAAGAATCTTGACATTGAAAATTATTGAAATACGACCCAGTTTTCTTCTGCTTCTTGATTCATGAAGTATGGTCCTTCACCCTGGTACCGACATAAATTTTGATCTCGAGTTTCTTTGCTTATAATAAAATCATCTTTAGAAGTCACGCCTTTTGCCATATATTCTGCCAAAACTTTGTCAGACATATGATTAAAAACTGAATCCAGATCGACAAATGGTGCCCTCCAGTTATCGATGGTTTTGAAAGGTAAGCCAAACTTTGCGTATACAATATCAAACGATCCTCCAAGTCGTTTATCAGCATCAGAAGCAGCATATCCAATGAGCTCTCCCGACTTTACTTCGCTTCCTTGTCGTAAATCATCTCTGACATAGATATGCTGCACACTAAAGCTCCACCGGTAAATGGGTGGTAGCCAAACAAACGCGTCCTTTGGTACAATCCCGATTTCTCCCTCGAGATTTAATTCCGGCTCTTCTCGAAGAACAGTAACAAATCCATCAAATGGAGCATATATTTCTACTGTGTCTGTGCCGTAATATTCCGGTTTGACCCAATAGTAATGCTTCATGTTTCGTTTTGTTTCCCGTTCATCTTGAGGTACCGTCACGTGACCAGCGCAACTTCTATATTTTGAAATTTTTTCAATCTTGTCGAGATTGATAAAGTTGGCGACAAGAGTAGGTGGCGACGCTTTTTGTGCAAAGAAAAAAGAAATAATGACTAGAGCTATAAAAATTATGATGAATACACCTAAGCCTTTTAGGATTTTCCCCAACATAAAATCAGTATAGCATTAATAATTCATGAGCAATTGAAAATTCTGCACAAACATATCCTGATATTCAGGAATCACAGACCCAGCTGACTCATGAATCGTTGATATCCATCGACAAGAGGCTGTTGATATTCTTCTGCTACCGGTCGTGCAAAACGTCCCTTTGATTTAATACCCACAGCAAAAGCAATACCCTGTAATACTGCCAGTCCGCTTCGTTTGCCGACCAATGGGATTTGTTCGGGTAAATTAAATGGATTTTTTACGAGCAATGGAATTTGTCTCATCTCTGGAGCAAGCTCGGCCATCAACTCTAATCCTTGAATAGGCTGAGCTGGCCAGAATCGAGCTACTATATCTCCCCCATAAGATAAGACTTCCCTTCTAGGCTGCATTATTTTGCCACTATCAGCATAAGTAAAAATCCTTGCGAAGTTTCGTTCGAAATCATCGGGGTTGGGAATCCTTAACTCTCGTAAAGAATCAACTTGAGTTGGTTTAGTAAATGTTTCTCGATAATTCAAAAAAAAAAAAAAATAATTTATAAAATTGGAGGTTGGAAAAAGAAGGCATTGCTTCACAAACCATTTATTCTGGTTTGTGGCGGAAACAACAAAGTGAAGAGGAAAATCTGTTTATTTTTGGAATCATTGATATCATTTTACAAAATAATTGTTGTTTTATAAAGAGTATTTATCAGCCTTCTGCAATTTGCTTTTTAAGTTCGGATTCATATTGATTTAATTTTCCCATTGAGTCTCTTGTAGCAAGAGAGCTGTTAAAATGACTCATTGGAATCATCGTTCCTAGTGCCTTAAGTATTGTAATATCTAAATTTTTGATACTATAAGGTATTTCGACCTTTCCTTGTGGATCGATACCCATATATTCGCGTAACACATTTATAAATAAATACGGGACAATTTGACTATCATCTACACGTTCAAATAACGAATGTAAAGAGCGTACTGTTGTTCCTATCAATTGGCTTAATTCAGAAATTCTGGCCATTAAATTCATTCCTGGTTGCATTGGTAAAGGGTAAAGGGTAGAAAAATCTGCAAGATATACTGCATGATTTCTATTAGGAACATAATAATTACCTCCCGTTGCCTGATTATGGGTTAGACCAAAATTATCATGAAGTAAACGTAATGCTGGCGCGACTTTTGGAGTGCTTTCGATTTTTCTAGCTCCAAAATCTTGCATCTCTGACGATGTTAACAAATAAGTATTTCCTGTTCTTTTACCACTATATGGCTCTCTAAAAACTATAAAATGTGCTGATTTACCTTGTTTATCTCGAATAGTTGGATATCTACCTATAGATATTGGGATGGGAACAATAAATGGTGGTTGTCTAAATCGGCTTAACCCCTCAAGAAGTACTAAGTTACCAGCTACTTTGTGAATTGCTTGCTCATCTGTGTAAGCCCCAGTAAATGAATAAGTAGGTGAAAGAATTTCTGGACCACGTTCGCCAATAACTTGAGAAGTTGTAATATTTGGAAACTTAGCAGCAAAATTATCTGAGGTCGGATATTGTA
>CAYNLS010000012.1:0-2400 GCA_964398125.1 uncultured Gammaproteobacteria bacterium | reverse complement strand
ATGGGCGATTTAGGATCAACAAAAGACATCGATCCCCGAACTGTGAGTTCTTGATAACCGAATCCTCCGATCTGTAGAGTGTCATAAGATTCATTTAAAATGGTTTTAGGCGGAGTTTCAAACAAGGCACCTCTACCGTTTACCATGGTTAATCTTTCTAGGGCTTCTGGACTTCGTTGTGCCGCAGAAGTAGCAAATTCAAGTTCATCGACATCTGGAATGTACCCGATACGTTCGGCAATATGTCTACTAAAATCATCGCCGAGAGACCAAAGCAATTGTGGCTTTGGAACTTCTGAACGGACAATATCAAATTGTAATCTGTCTGGAGACATGCGGAATTATAATTTATTCGAAGAAAAAAAACTATAGGTTTAAATTAAAAGGGTCAACCAGAGGTTAAGATCGACAAGTTTTATTTATAAAAATGTCTGACCTTTTTGTGAGGAAGAAATGAAAAATTAACTTTTTAAAACTTTTCCAGCTAAAATTGCAACAAATAGATCAAAACTTTTATCAGCAATAAATCCTAATATTTTAAACACCATTCCCTTATCTTTTTTATTTATTGAATCTCGTAAATCCTTGAGTAAATTTAATGTATCTTTATCAAAAGTATGTTCGTTTTCTATATGTAAAATTTGATTGGAGTATGGTGAATTTATTGATAAGTTACTATTAGTAAAATTGTAATTTATCACATTTCTATCATTTTGTCCTTGAGATATTTCTTCTTTTCTAAATTCCTCTAGTCTGTTTATTTTTGCCTCAATATCCTTTATCAAGTTTTGGAATTCTATGTTTTTCCCATCCTGATATGAAGGATCAGATTTTTTGCTTATTTTAAAGATTTCTGTCTTGATATGTTAGGTAATCTACTCTTTACATGATCTATATATCCTTGTCTTAATCTATAAAAATTTGGGAGTTCTTCCCTACGTAAGTCCGCACGTGTATTTGAATATTTTTCTTCTAAATTTTTTATTAAATCATATCCTAATGAAATAAAATCTTCTAGTTTATATTTGAATTCAGTCATGAAAATTAATTTAAGTAGTAAATTAAAACATTATACTCCTCAATGTACCGGCACATGCTTCAAATCGATCTTACTCATCGCCCGATTGATCCAGAAATATCCGACCACAGAAGGAATAACATTTCCTAATATTATTGCTATCCAGACTGCCATAATAGGCAAATGGTAAATCTGTGTCGTGATATAGGCAATTGGTACGGAAATCACTAAAAACTTCAGGAAAAATATCCAGAATCCCGGCCAGGAACGCCCGATTGCCTGAAATGCGTTTGCTTCCACCATTGTTGCCGCCAAAAATCCGTAACTTAAAGATACGGTCCAGATATACGAAAGTGCGAGTCTTGTAACTTCAGGATCGGTAGTAAATATTCTGGTAATTTGAGATGCGAAAAGAGCGGCTAAGATTCCAAGTGCCATGGCTGCAAGAAATCCATACTTTAGCGCATCGGCAAATGCTTCTTTTGCGCGCTTTATATTCCCAGCACCAATGTTCTGGCCAATGAGAGCCATCGCTCCAAATCCAAAGCCGATGGCCGGCAAAAATCCCAAAAATTCTACCCTGCTTCCGATAGTATATGCGATCGTCCCCGGCTCTTGAAAACCAAGTGACGTCAGATACAGTAATCCTGCAATTCCAATCGGGTTTATCACCTGTGTCAGTGAAGCTGGAAAACCAATTTTCAAAACTTCTTTTACAGAATGCCATTGAAAAGTGAGATTATAAAAATGAAATCTGATCTTTCGGTGCGTGCTTGATAGTGAACGAATTGCAACTATTATGAATACAGTTTGGGAAATGAGTGTCGCATATGCCGCACCGGCAATCCCTAGCGCCGGAAATCCAAACCAACCAAAAATCAAAATTGGGTCTAGTACTACATTTACTGCAGTTGATAAAGCAAAAAGTTTAGTGAGAGTAAACGTATCTCCCTGCGAATTGAAAGCAAACATGATGGTGATGAGAATGAAAAACAGTATCGAGCCAGTGGCCGTGATATTAAAGTATGTTAAAGCGGGAGCAAATATAGCCCCACTTGCACCAGAAGCGGTCAACAGTTCATTCTTGAAAATGAGAGATATTGTAGTAAAAAATGCACCCGAAATTATAGCAAGGACAAAAGATTGTCCAAGCACTCGTTCTGCTTCCTTTGTATCTTTCGCACCAATATTCATGGCCATGATAACACCTGATCCAACTGTGATTCCCATACTTAAGGCCGCCATGATAAACAAAGTTATTTGAGATATGCTTACCGCAGCAATTGATTCTGGAGATAATTTACTGACCCAGAAAGCATCGACTATGTTGTAAAGCGTGTAAAAGAAAACCGAGAGCATCATCGGCCAGGCCACCGACCATA
>CAYNLS010000011.1:9504-16219 GCA_964398125.1 uncultured Gammaproteobacteria bacterium | reverse complement strand
ATGATAAGTGAAAGAAGAAAGTCCTTCATATACTTAATTGTATCGTAAATCAAAGTTTTTTTGTTCGATAGTTCCTTCGACTCGTCATGGATGGACTAGACTTACCATTCCTCGCTCAGGATGATTCTTTCGCTGCTATAGCTGTGAGAGAGCACAGCGAGTCGAATCAGTTCCGGGGCTAGGAGTCGAACCTAGCCTAGGAGATTATGAGCCTCCTGTGCAGCCGTACACTACCCCGGAAAGACAGAGCATCATTATATGTGATTTAGGCGCTCATGTCAATTTTTTAGAAAGATCTGAAGCCATTTTACGGGATTTGGAATCGTTGTTGGCTCAATGGCAGAAGGTGTGGGTGTTGCGTCCGGTATGACAAGAATGTATTCGTCAGATTTATGAAGATTCAATTTATTTCGCACAGCTTTTTCAAATTCATGAATATCGTTAGTTTTGACTAGTAAAGTCTTGAGTTCGATATTTCTTTTTTTTTCTTTTTCAAATTCATCCCTGTTTTGATTATAAAAAGCCAGGTTTTTTCTGTACTCAAAAATATTTTTTGATAAAGCACTTAGAAAAAAAACTGCCAAAATGAATAGAATCACTTGTTTGGTGCGATGCATAATATCAATATAGCAAAATTATAGAGGTTATTTAAGGCTTGCGTACGATTGCGGAAATTCGAGATGGCGAGGCTTGGGATGACAGCTCTTTTATACAGATTCCAATCAAGGCATTTGGATTTTTATCATAAAGCGCCTGATTTTTACTTATTATCTCCTGAATTTTTGCTTTGAGTTCCGCATCTGAAAGCTCTTTTGGCAAATATTGTGCTATAACATTTTTTTGCGCTTCATATTCGGCGACAAGATCATTTCTGCCACCGGATTTAAATGCCGTTATTGATTCTTCAAGTTTTTTTGCTTCTTTTCTCAAAAGATCAATAATTTCGGCATCTGTGAGCTCATTATGTTTATCTATTTCTTTATTTGTTATCTGTGATAGGATATAACGGATGGTAGTAAGCCTCTCTTGATCTTTGGCTTTCATCGCAGTATTTCTATCCTCTTGTAATTTTTGCTTTAACATTACATAATTATAACCTATGAAAGAAGGAAACAAAAACGACTTGTATGACAGAATTCAGAGGTTCCAACAGAGAGTCCTAGCAAGACGACCTTCGATAAATCAAATGGTCACTGAAGTGCATATGATGAATTTTAAGATCCGCCCAGTCTATGGCAACATATCGTCTTTGGATTTTGCCAATAAAAGATTTATTGAGGCTTTATGGAGTTTGGGTAAGCTTGATGAATTTTTCCGAATAGAATTTCCTCTGGTTACTGAAAATGAGCGCGACACATTTTTTAGACTCGTCGATGAGATGAGAGTCAATTTTCAAAAGCAACTGAATACTGCTTACAGCGCATCAAAACCACTTTCAAATGAGGAAAAGCTACTTTATGAGATAGAAATTTTTAAGGAAACCGATTCTCAAGTCAACTGATATGCAGAAATTTCCAGTTGTTTTAGATCTTGAGACTAAGCATACCTTTCGTGAAATTGCCGACCCTGCCAAATTGGGAATTTCTGTAGTAGGAATTTATGAATATGGATCTTCAGAAAAAAAGATTTTTACAGAAAAAGAAATACCTGCACTTTTTCCGATTTTGGAAAATGCTTCATACATCATAGGTTATAACATTCGCGGTTTTGATTTACCAGTGCTCCAAGGTTACTATCCGGGAAATATCACTGGATTTTCACAGTTTGACATACTTGAGGATATAAGAGAAAAAATCGGCCGAAGAATTGGCCTAAATGATGTAATTTATGCGACATTTGGCGAGAAAAAATCAGGACATGGGCTCATGGCAATAGATTATTATCGAGAAGGAAAATGGGACGAGCTTAAAAAATATTGTCTTGATGACGTGATGCTCACAAAAAGATTGTTTGATTTTGGAATAGAAAAAGGAGAAATATATTATCTTAATGAGACGGGAAAAGTGACTATAAAGGTCGATTGGAAAAAATATATGGAAGACGCTGGTAAAGACACTCCACTGACACTCCCGTTTTAATGCGTTTCAGGAGTTTGTTAGAATAGAAAAAGCATGCATAACCGTACATTAAGAAATGTATTTATAAGTATTGTAATTTCTGTATGGTTTATAGTCGGCTGGCCACCGATTTGGCAAAATCCACGTATTCCTTCTCAAGTCCAAAAAGCATACGCAGATAATTCGACTGCGGTCAGTTACGTCGGTGCCTCTAATTTAATCGCTACCAATGGTGGCGCACCAGGCGCCATCACTCCACATTCAAGTACAGTCAATGGTGATCTTCTTGTTTTTTTTCACTATTCCCGTGCCGCAGGGGGCGACGAAACTGTTACTTTACCATCAGGATTTACGAGTGTTTTTAACAGTGTTACGGCAAGTCAAGGACTTGTTGCTGTTGGGTATAGAATAAGACAGTCCGGCGATACTACACATACTGCATCAATAACTAACCATACTTCTAGTTCAACGGGAGAAACTGTCCTTGAGTGGATTGAAACATACCGCGGTTTTGATACTTCAAGTCCAATAGTCAACTATACCGCCTCACTTTCGACATGGGCATCGTCGCTAAATATCGGTCCAATCTCGGCTCCAGACACAGCAACTGTACGAGACGGAGATATGGCGATAGTTTTTGGAGGAAGATTTGAGAATATCACAGGTCAGACTACCTTAAACAGTGATGATGGTCTCATGTGGGGAGCGCATACTTTTAATAATTCGTCTCTTGGCACTGACGCAGGAGCTATCACCCAGAGTGGACTTAATCTGTCAGGGTCAGACAAAACCGTTACAGCCAAAACAATTACCACTATTGGAACAACACAAACCGGTGCAGGAAGAATGTTTATAATACAAAGAGAAGGCGCAAGGACTTCTGAAGCGGTAAGCTATATTGGTACTTCAACTCTCCTTGCCGCCAACGGTGCTGTGCCTGGCGCTATCACACCACATTCAAATACAGCCGATGGTGATCTATTGGTATTTTTTCATTATTCACGTGCCGCAGGGGGCGACGAAACTGTTACTTTACCATCAGGATTTACGAGTGTTTTTAACAGTGTGACTGCAGCTCAAGGCTTGGTTGCAGTCGGATATAGAATTAAACAATCAGGAGATACGACTTTTACCGCCTCTGTCACCAATCACTCTTCTGGAGAAACTGTTCTCGAATGGATAGAAAGTTATCATGGGGTGGATTCATCAAATCCTATCGTCAACTATACCGCCTCACTTTCGACATGGGCATCGTCATTAAACATCGGCTCCATTTCTGCCCCAGATACAGCAACCGTACGTGATGGCGACATGGTCGTCGTTTTTGGTGGAAGATTTGAGAATGTCACCGGACAGACGACAATTGATGGAAGCGATGGTCTCATGTGGGGAGCGCATAATTTTAACAACTCCTCACTTGGCTCAGACGCAGGAGCTGTCACACAAAGCGGACTTAATTTATCAGGTTCAGACAAAACCGTTACTGCCAAAACAATCACTAGTATAGGAACACCTCAAGCTGGAGCAGGACGCATGTTTATCATACAGAGAGCTTCTTCCGGCACTGTTTCTATTTCAATTGCTTCCGATGCAACAATAAGCTATGGTAATGTATCAACAAACAAAAGCACACTTGATCTAAGTGATACACAGATTGCTGAAAATGACGGAGACACGACTGCAGATTTTAATATTAAAACTAGCAATGCAACTGGCGGAACTACCTGGACAGTTGGCACCTCAGCCGGTAGTGATATTTATGTTCACGAGTTTTCAGTAAACGCAGGTGGAGCTTGGGAGGTTCTAAATACTGCAGATTCATATGAAACGCTTAAAACAGGCGTTGGTGTTGGAAGCACACAACCTTTTGATATGAGAATTACCGTACCTACATCAACTTCAGATTATCAGCAGAAAACTATTACGATCACGGTTCAAGCTGTGCAGCCTTAGGCTTTAATAGCAAGCAGAATTTGAGAATTTAATGACACCCTTGACAAACGTGAATTTTTTTGTTTAAACTTATAAAAGATATGTATAAAGTAGTGAAAGGTTCTTTTGTTCTAATCTTAGGACTCATTGCTTTTATTGCGGTTTATGTAAATATTGTCTCTGCAGCAACATCTGCGACAGTCACTGCCACCGTCACTGCACAAAATGTATCGGTAACTGTAACTGACGGTACCGTCACATATGGTACTGTGGGACTATCTACATTAAAAAGTACTGTGAATGCCGATCTTAACGATAGTCAGATAGGGACGAATAATGGAAACGTGACTGAAGATTTAAATATACGTGGTCAAAATACGGGGACTTGGACGCTTGGCGGAAGTACGGCTCCGGATCAGTATACTCACAAATTTTGCAACGAAACCTGTGACAGTTCGCCTACTTGGACAGCACTTACAACTTCAAATCAAACACTCACAGCAAGCGTAACTGCAAGTTCATCAGCGCCGCCATTTGACCTTCAAATAGGCATTCCATCAACATCATCAAGTTACACACAACAATCTGTAGATATCATAGTCCAAGCGTCGGCTTCATAATGTGATTGATTTCTCTTTACTAAATAAGCTTTCTGCATTAAGATATAGTTTATGAATAGAGTTGGCTTGTTCATCTTCTTTTTTGTAATGTTGTTGACTACATTTTTTTTAGCTCCAGTTCATGCACGAATCGGCGTCGGTATTGGTACAGGAAAAATAATTGTCAGCGAAAAACTTAGGCCCGGACAAATATATACCCTTCCTCAGGTGATGATACTTAATACCGGCGATGAAGTCGGAACATATTCAGTACGAGTAACATATCATGAAAAACAAAAAGAACTTGAACCGCCTGAAGATTGGTTTATTTTTTCACCAAAAGAATTTAATCTTAAGCCGGGAGCCGGACAAACTGTGGATATCAAACTTAACTTGCCGTTATTTATGGAGCCCGGAAAATATTTTGCATATATTGAAGGATATCCAACCAAGAAGGCAGGTGGTGGGACAACTACAATAGGTGTTGCCGCTGCAACGAAACTTTATTTTACGGTTGAGGCTGCCAATTTTTTTCAGGCTTTTTATTATAGAGTCATTTCATTCTGGAGAGAGTATCAACCTTGGACAAGTAGAATTTCGATAACAATATTGTTGTTAATTGCGTATGGGTTTATCAGAAAGTACGTTAATGTCGACATAAATTTTAGAAAGCATAAAAAAAATGAAAAAGAAGAATGAAAATATTTTTTTTGAGCATCGCATCTGTGACTTTGCTACTGACTTTGATGTTCCGTATTATATATGCGGCAGATACTACAATTATCAATGCTACGGTAAATATAAGTATTTGTGGAAATGATATTCAAGAATCAGGTGAGGACTGCGACGATGTTGATTTGGGTGGAAATGCCTGTGCAACAGTAGGATATACCTCTGGAATTCTCACTTGTGACAGTAGCTGTACTTTCGACAAAACACTATGTATATTAGTGCCAACATCGACTCCAACACCTACACCAATTGCAACCGCAACCCCAACACCGACTACGGCATCAACTAGTACAACTTCATCAACAACAACTGCAACCTCAACCCCGGCTCCGTCAAATACACAGGCACCAGTAGTTACACAACTTCTTGAATCATTTCAAGAAATAAGTTTACCCCGAAGCTTGACAGTATTTGATACAGATAATAATGGAAGTATTGACAGACAAGAGCTTATTGAATTGATTGGTCAGTGGGTTGAGGCCTGGCGCGAAAGTGCGAAGCAAAATCTGCAAACACCCGCACTATGCGATATAGATATAGACGGAGTATGTAATATTAGAGACTTTTCTGTTATTTTGTATTATATACGAGTATGAAGAATGTCTTAAGTGCGGTAACCTTTGTATTAAGACTCATAATCTTTTCAATTGTCTCATGGGCGATTATCCATCTCATGGCGGTAGCGGGATTTTTTATCACCGCAGCCTATCCTATATGGGGTCTGCTCGCACCAGCGTCAATACTTTGTCTATTTTGTAGAATAAATAAGAGCAAAGGATATTGTCCAGCCTGTAAAAAAAGGATTACCAGCGATTTTTCTCCATCATCATTTCGGTCAATTGTCTTAAACACCATATTGATTTTTATAATCACCTTAGCAACGATCGGAGTTGTGTACATAGAAAAGGAAATTGTAGAGAGAGCTTTTGGAATAAGGATTCAATCAAAATCAGTCAAGATAGATGTTCGTTCGAGTCGCACAATTTATCAAAACCATGTATCTCCGGTTAAACTTTTTTTGAAAGGCATTAAAAATAGTATTAACGCAGTTCAAGTAGATCTTGATTTTAACCCTGATGAGCTTGAAGTTCTACAGTTTATTGAAAAAGATTCATTTGCCGATATTTTTGTCGAGAAACAAATAAATAACGAGGTAGGATTTGTACGTATTGCCGGTGGCGTGCCAAGTCCAGGATACGATAATGACACGGCTTATGTCGGATCGTTGCTCGTGAAGCCGAAGATTGCCGGACTAATAAAAATTGAGTTTTTACCAAGTACTCTCGTCCTAGCAAATGATGGCAAGGGTACCAATCTTCTGAGTTCTGTTGGGGAAATATCGTTATTGGTGTTACCAGAAAGCGACGCTGATACGGATTCACTCACAAGTTATGA
>CAYNLS010000011.1:4350-9494 GCA_964398125.1 uncultured Gammaproteobacteria bacterium | reverse complement strand
GGAGTGGTATTTGGTGCTGCAACCAAAGAGATGAATATCGTAGAAAAAGAAAAAACGTGGTGGCAGAAAATCGGTGAGTGGATTGTAAAAATTGATGAAAGTCTATTAAAAATCTATGGGCGAATATTCAAATTATAAGCGACTTACATCCTCACAAGTGGCTTACTCAATGTAAGGATCGTGGTATAATAATCGAAACTTCCCTGGTAGCTCAACGGTAGAGCAGGATCCTGTTAAGATCAAGGTTCGTGGTTCGAATCCACGCCAGGGAGCCAGGGAGCAATATTATTTCGTTGATGTGTTTCAATTTCCTTTAACTCGTCCTATCTCTTCAACTTTATCAAGAATTTCTTGTGAGGTCATTCCTGAAAAATTGATTTTTTCCTTGTGGCAAATGAGCAATCCCACAATTATCCTTTTAATTTTTAGAGCATCCTTTTTCCTTAAGTATTGAATAGGGGGTGGATTTTGTTGGAACCCTCCTGGACCAAGTTCCAACTTTAAGGTGGCAAAAAACACACTTGTCTCTACGATCGGCATTAATATATCCTCAATTAAAACATGGTAATCTTGAGCAGTTAAAAAAAATTGACTGTAAACTATTACTACTTGTTTCTGTTCAATAAATATTTTATTTGGGAAAAAATCGAATGGCCAAACTGCCGAAGCGGTAAATAACCTGCCTTCAGTCATTTTTACAAGTTGATCAAGCCTTGTTTCTTTCTTTGGATCAGACTTTTTTTTAGAAATAGGTTTTTGAAAAAAAGGAATAATTGTATTCAATTTCTTCATCTAAAAGAATTATACACCATTTATAATCAGCGATATTTTAAATACAGTACGACACCAGGTATCAAAGAAATGGGAATACATGAATGACATTAGAAATAAACAGGCTTAATGGCAAGTGCATCAAATACCGTATTGATATTCTGTAAACTGAACCCAAATTTTATTTCTCGGTTCTTAAATGCGTTTACCAATAATCTCCCTACTTTAACGTTTAACGGGCAGTCAACACTTCTAACAGATGGTAGATTATTGTGGTCGTCCACCTGGAATGTTCGCAGGCGGTCCGCCTCTTTCATTTTCTTCAATGTTTTCATCTCCTTGAGGTTGTTCTACTCCTTCAGGCATCCCTATTTTCAGTTGTGCTTCTTGGACGCGCTGCTGCACTTCTTGGCGTATCTGCTCAACATCTGGTTCGTTTTCTCCACCAAGTGCCTTGAGTGCCTCAGTTGCACCTCGCTCACTATGTTGCATCGCAGATTGTATTGCTTCCTTTGCTTCTTCCGGTACTTGTTCGTATACGTCTGCAAGAACAGAAAGATGAATAGATGTTGCTCGGGCTACAACCTCTGCAACGGCTTCATTAACTCCTTCACCGCTTTGTGCGGCGGTAGCCAAGTTTTCTGCAGCAATGCTGACCATAGCGCCATACCTATCGGCTGCAACTTCTGCCTCATCAGACTTACCTGCTTGTGCCATAGCTTTTACTTCTGAAGCCTTTTCACCGGCTATTTCGACCGCCTTCTCGGCTTTTGCTTCATTACCAAAGGCAAAGAAAAGTCCGAAGTTTTCACCTAATGTATCGAGAAAATACAAAGGACTATCGGGCACAATGCCTGGGTCAGGCAGTGTTTCATCTTGAGCGTAGATAGGAATAAAAGCGAGAGCAAAAATAATTAAGGTTAGCAGTATTGTATAAAGTTTTCTCATGTATTTATTATAATACTCATACAACATGTTTTTACAAAAAATTAGTCTAAAGGTTCAATTTATTTTCTTCTTATTACTTTTTTTTATTGTTACAATGTTCCGTTTGCCTATATTGACTTCATTATACCTTCTGATTTCATGTGTATCTTTTGCATTTCTTACAGATATCTTTTTTACCTATCTTAGAAAGAAAACCTTGTTTGTACCGTATTCTGCTGTAATCACAGGTCTAATACTTGCGCTAATAATAGATCCAAGCCTTTCATGGTTCCAGATTTTTATAATATGTTTTGTGGCAATGGGTCTGAAGAATTTTTTAAGATTCTCAAACAGACATATTTTTAATCCTGCCGCAGCGGGTCTTTTGGCAGGATGGATGATATTTGGAGCTTCTCCAGCCTGGTGGGGAGCAAGCCTATATACTCCCGGAGCAGTCTCTTTTTTGAATGTAATAATTTATCTATCTCTGACAACACTGGCTTTCATATCTTGTTATCGATACAAAAAATGGAGCACGGTTTTAAGCTTCTTATTGGTTTTTACTATTTTATCACCATTATTTTTTTCATCTTTTTCAATAAAATCGCTAATAAGTACAGTGCTTGGTCCAGGAATGCTTTTCTATACTACTGTGATGTTAGTAGAACCGATAACATCACCGGTTAATAAAAAAAGGCAGATGTTGTATGGAGTTACAGTGGCAGTTTTATATCTATTCATAGTCTTTATTATCCGAACAACCGGGCAGAGCTTGCCTGACTCTTCGATAATTGCCTTATTGCTTGGAAACTTACTTTTTTTCAAATACAGATAAAGGGTCTCCTCAACGAGTGGGAGCAATATGTAGCAGTAAGTCTAATATACCCTCGCGTATTTTTGATACACTAAAATCATGAATAAAAAGGCGATCTTGTTCGTTTTGATGATTCTTGCATTAACCATAACTGGAACAATGAGCTGGCAGTTATTCAGTAATCAGAATCAAAATTCTCCAGTAGGGCAAGCGAATACTTCAAAAGATATACCCGCTTCTACAAAAGCACCAGAGATAAATGATTTCACCGCTTCCTTTGAAATATTTACCAATGGAACGAGACGCATATTTACTGCTGCTATGTACCATAACCAGTCCTCAGACGTTTTTATTCAGAATTCTGACCCAAGCATTATCTATGTCAAGAAAGCTGGGATTACATGGGCGGATTTTTTTGAAACACTGCCGTTCTCAATAAACAAGACTTGTTTAGTAACAGGTACCAAAGAAACTTATTGTAGTAATGGAGATAAAAAGCTGCGGTTTATCATAAACGACCTCGAAATGCCGGACGCATTAGATCTAAAAATACAACAAGGAGATGTTTTACGCATCACATATGGTAATTAGTTCGCAGTCATAACCCTTTTTAAACCAGTCTATGAAGAGGTACTCCATGACAGAAGATACCTCTCCATAAACAATGGTTTACATTGGTAGTGCTTCATAAACACGTACAGCTCCTTCACTATCGTCTTCAAGTGCAGGACATCCTTTGGCAATTTTTGTTGCTTCATCCATGTCTTTTGCATTTATGATAGTGTAGCCTTTGGCAGGCCACATATCTGCAGGAATTGTTTCAATGCTTTTTGCTGTCACAGATTTTGCACCAGTAGCAAATGGATTCCCTCCGTCGACCATCTTGTCTTTAAATGTACCAAACCATGCCATCCATTTGTCCATTGAACCTTTCATTTCTTCTTTACTCATGTCCTCGGGTCTAACTTTGCCATAGTAAACAAATACAAATTTTTTCATCTTTTTTCACCTCCTTTCAAGAATTTATGATAATTTACTAATGTCTCTTTATCGTTGCCCCAGTAGGGGTTATATTGCATTAGCCAATCTTGAAGTCCACGTAATGATTGTCGGTTAAGTGTGAGAAAATTGGTTTGGCCAGTTTTTTTACGAATTATCAATCCCGCGTTTTCAAGTAATTTTATATGTTTATGAATTGCTGGGAGGGTGAGGTTTCTCATGGAGGCTAATTGACTTATTGAGTAAGGTTGTAAACTTAAAGCATAAATAATCTCTCGTCTGTGCTTACTCGCGAGTGCTTCAAAAATTTTATCTAAATCTTGTTCGGCATGAATATTCATAAGTATACTTAACTTAAAAGTTAAGTATAATAAGAAAATTCTGTCCTGTCAATTTATATTTAAACCCCAATCAATGTTAATTTGAGATGAAGAAGTTGCATAAATAAATTTCCCAATACATAGCCGGAAGAGAAACTTTGAAATTTCCATTAAGATGATCTTGACAATAGTAAAAAAAGCTACTAAATTAAATTTAGGTCTATGAATAATAAAGTCATTATTGTAATTGTTGCCATTTTACTATTTGCCGGTTTGGGTTATATTATGATGAATCAATCAACAAACCAAACTGAACAAATACCATCCACCGAAGATCAACAAATGGCGCCAACTTCTCAAGAATTTACCGTCACACTTTCTGAACAAAATGTCTCTGGCGAATCGGGCACGGCAACATTTACGGAAGAAAATGGACAAGTTAAAGTCACATTAAATCTCACTGGCGTTCCTCAAGAAGTCACACAACCAGCGCATATCCATGTTGGAGCTTGCCCAGATGTAGGGGAAGTCAAATATCCTTTGACATCACCAGTAAATGGAGTTTCTGAAACAATACTTGATACTACTTTAGATCAAATACGTTCAGAATATCCTCTTGGCCTGAATATTCATAAGTCAACTGACGAACCAGGTGTCTACGTCTCTTGTGGCGATCTGACATTCTAAGCAGTAATTTTTCTTCCTTAAGTAAAATTATTACAAGCCTCTCACACAATATTTTTATAATGAATCTTATGGAATATGAAAAACTAGCCACAGAGGAAATGATTTTATCAAGTATTGAAGAATTAAAAAAGCGTCGTGTTGAAGCCACAGTTGTTGATAGCGGCAAAGATGCACTGGAAAAAATAAAACAACTCGTCCCTGACCAATCCTCAGTCATGAATGGTTCATCAACCACTCTTAAACAGATAGGATTTATTGATTATTTGAAATCAGGAAATCACCCGTGGAAGAATCTTCATGAGGAGATCCTCAAAGAGAAAGACCCAAAAAAACAAGCTACTCTTCGCAAAAACTCTGTAATTTCTGATTACTATCTTGGTAGCGTGCACGCACTATCGCAAACTGGCGAATTTATAATAGCTTCAAATTCCGGAAGTCAGTTACCACATATTGTTTTTACTTCAGAGAATCTAATATTTGTTGTTGGTACGCAAAAGATTGTGCAAAATCTTAAGGCCGGATTTAGACGTCTTGAAGAATATGTTATCCCTCTTGAAAATGAGCGAATGATGCAAGAGTATGGTGTCGGTACAAATCCAAATAAAATCGTGATTTTCAAAGGCGAA
>CAYNLS010000011.1:799-4340 GCA_964398125.1 uncultured Gammaproteobacteria bacterium | reverse complement strand
AAAAACAAGGCAGCGAACGAAAAGTAAGGATGATATTGGTCAAAGAGAAACTTGGATTTTAAAAAAATGGGACATGACCTTCAAACTGATATAATATGACACATGAAAAGATATATATGGATAATAATGGGGATTATTGCTGCAATAGAAATTGCGGTGGGTGTATTTATGGGAGTGAAATTGTTTTCTTCTCAAAGCGCTCTTTTTACAGATAATGACGTTGATATTAAGGAGCCAGTATACACTTTGGAATCCACACCTTCAAATGAAGCGCCACATCCTGCTGCGATATTGGATCTGACAAACTGGAAACTGACACTCCCTATTGGTAAACCGAAGAAATCGACAAGTCCACTTGAGATATTACAACCGGATTTAGCAACTTATAAAGTTGATCCTTGGTTTATGCCGACGTCAGGTGGTCTGGGTGTAATTTTTCGTGCACCTGTTGTTGGACCTACAACCGGAAACACAAAATATGCCCGTTCAGAACTGCGAGAAATGACAGATAACGGAAAGGCACATGCCGCCTGGTCTTCAACTCAGGGAATACACTCTATGTTTTTGGATCAAGCTATAACTTCCGTTCCTAAAGTGAAGCAACATGTAGTCGCAGGACAAATTCATGATGATGGTGATGATGTCATTGTTATTCGTTTAGAATATCCAAATCTGTATGTAAATGTTGATGGTGAAAATGTGCACGTACTCGATACTAAATACACTCTTGGGAAAAGATTTACTGTCAAATTCGAGGTAAAAAATGGCCTAACCAACATTTATTACAACGGTAGTTCAAAACCTTCATATACACTTGATCTTGATTATTCAGGTGCCTATTTCAAAGCAGGGGCATATACACAATCTAGTTGTGAAAAGGAAGGCAGTAATGCACTATGTACTCCAGATAACTATGGAGAAGTAACTATCTACAAGGTGGAAGTAACTCACAAATAATCATGAGCTTGTTAGACAATCTCAATCGAAAATAAGCGTTACTCCATTCTTAATAACAGTAGACTACGATCATGTCTCCAGGTTGCAGATGTCGATTTTGATATCCGTTCAGACTTTCAATTGTTCTGAAATATCGTCCATCACCACACATCCTTTTAGATATCTGCCAAAAGGTATCATTTGGCTGAGCTACGACTGTTATATCTCCACTTGTGTCTGCCAATTTTTTGATCTGTGCAAGCATTGGAGCGATTGTAACTGTGGGTGTGTTTTCAATTTTCTTAACGTTTTTATCAGCGACCGGAGTAGGTGAGACCATTTCTTGATTTTGTTGGCGGTTGGCCTGGTAATTTTTCCATTGACCAAATCCGACCCATCCCACAATACCAATAAGAACAAAAGTAGTCATGAGCCCTATCCAGAATTCTGGCTTGGCTATATCTTTACTTAATTGTTTGTTAAATTTTATTTTTTTCATTTAATATCACCTGCCTTCTTTTTAATTTTGATTCAATGTCAGCGGATTTATATCTTGACTCTCCACAAGCACTTGCGCGGTCACATCATGCATGATTGAAGATGCGCCCACATACCCAGATGTGACATTCCACATTGAAGAATTATCGTTATTGCCCATCCAGGTGCCGACAACGAGCTCCGGAGAAAAAGCAAAGGCTGTGTTGTCTCGGTTGTCATTTGAAGTTCCGGTCTTGATTGCGATCAAGGCTTCACCAAATTCAAATTGGGGAGAATAACCAAACATTGTTGCGCGTGCAGATTTATCAGATAAAATGCTATATAAACTTTCAGCAGTTTCAGGAGATAAAATTCGTTTGCCTTCATCATTTGTCTTGGAGAAGATAATATTCCCTTGGTGATCGGCGATTTGCACAATTGGACTTAGTTCTATATAAACACCATCATTGGCAACAGTTGAATATGCTTGAGTCAGATGTTCAAGAGAAACTTCGACTCCACCAAGAACAAAAGAAAGCGGTATCGGTGCATCTTTGAACTCAAGTTCAGGTACTCCCATGATTACCCCGAGACTGGCAATCTTATCCGCACCTAATTCGTTGGCAATTTTTAAAGCAGGGATATTAAACGAGTTCGCAAATGCCTGAGTGAGAGTGACATTGCCATGGAATTTATTATCATAGTTTCTTGGCTTGTAACCGGGATAATCTCTAAAAGTAACAGGTTCATCTTTAATAACACTATTTGTCTGATAGCCATTTTCTAGAGCATATGCATAAGTCACAATTTTCATCGCTGATCCAAGTTGTCTCGGGGAAGTAACTACGTTGTATTGCCCATATTTTTCATCGTAATAATTTACCGAACCGACAACACTGAGTACATCACCAGTTTTTGGTCGAGTGACGATGACCGCGGCATTTGTAATATTGTTTGCTCTGTACAAACTTACTTGTTCAAGGATTTTTTGCTGGATGTAATTTTGTAATTTGAGATCAATCGATGTATATACGATGAGTCCTTTTCCGGATTTTATTTCATCTCTATAATCTTCTTCTAATTTAGCCAAGACGTAATCAACAGCGTGCGGAGCTTTTTTATAGGTGATTTGTGGGAGGACATGCAAATCTTGACGTAGTATTTTGGTTTTTTGTTCTCTGGTTATTTTTTTATCTTCAACCATGCGGTCAAGAACATAATTTATTCGTGCATCCATACCGCTTTGGTTTTTTTCCAAAAGATCAGTCGGGCCAACAGGAAGTGACGCGAGAAATACTGCTTCTTTTGCATTGAGATCTTTAGTCTTTTTTCCAAAATATCTTTGACTTGCGGCTTCGACTCCAACAGTTACTCCACCATACGGTGTAGTATTGAAATACAATTCTAAAATTCTTTTTTTATCAAGCGTCCACTCGATTTTGCTCGTAATAGAAGCTTCTTTTATTTTTCTTGACAACGATCTTTCTCCATTAAGATAAAGATTTTTAGCCAGTTGTTGAGTGATCGTTGATCCTCCTTGTATTGGACTACTACGCGCGTTATGTATCAATGCCCGAGTCATAGCCAGTGGATCAAATCCAAAATGTTTATAGAAACGTTTATCTTCTGCCGAAATTGTGGCATCGATAAGTGTTTGAGGCACTTCGTCAATATTTATCGGAACGCGAAAGGTATCGTGGTAAGCACTATATAAAAGAATATTATTTCTATCGTAAATAAGAATGGCTGAAGGAAGAGCAAAATCATTGATTGAACTGACTTTTGGCATGCGAGATATAAAATAAAAAACTAGAGAAGCGCAGATCATCCCCATAAATAAAATGATTAGATACTTTGGTATAGAAAAGTAGCGAGGAATTGGAAAGTTGAAACGTGCTATTTTTTTATGAATTTTATTAATAAAGCGTTTAAACTTTTTGTGGTTTTTTTTCAAAAAATTAATACTTACGATTAAAAATCGTCTTATTAATATTTGAGATTTTTGAAAAATACTGACAACAAATTTTTTACTCTTATTCAGAAAGCGAAGAAAAAACGATGTAAAGGATCGGAATGGATACTCGACAGCATATCCCAATAAAGTTATGAGATGGACCGCAGATATGAT
>CAYNLS010000011.1:0-789 GCA_964398125.1 uncultured Gammaproteobacteria bacterium | reverse complement strand
AAAAATATTATTAATTTAGTCAGAAAATAGTATATATCCTTTTGAGAAGCTAATAATACTAAATTATAAGTCAATAATCAATAATGAAAGTTACAAAAACGAAGCAGATGTATTTGCCTGTAATTCGGCAGTAATCACAAACCGTTTGGAGTAGTTGTCACCGACACAGGTATAAAGTGTGAGTTGATGCGGATAAACTTGGTTTAAAACTTCTACATTTTCCGGCTCAACAACACTTTTTTTAGTCACTTTGTATACAAACCAATCAAGCTCGGTAAAGATATTGATCGTATCACCAACTTCAATATCAGTTAGATTACCAAATAAATCAGGCAGTGCATGAGAAAAAATTATCGTATTACCCTTTTGACCAGGCAGCGCAGATGATTCGCCAAATGACGCTCCGTCCAGCCGGACTTCCCAGGTATCTAAAACTATCTTTGCCGGATTGACATCAAGCTGTATATCGGCCGTGGGAATAATGATTTTTTTTGGTTTAGTATAAACTTCTTCTGCCACGACAATAGCAGCTGATATCAATAAAAGAAAATTTATTATCAGCGCGACAATGATTTTTTTCACAATTGACGAAATATCAAACATAGCCGCAAATTATATCAAATGTAAGAATTTATCTCATAAAAGGTAGTTATAAATAAATGTGATTATCCAACTTGAATATCGAGTGGAAGTCCTTGAGCACCCATAGGAAACATTGCTTTTTGCGCCCTTGCGATAGCTGCATATGAGTGTGAGGATGGTTGATAACTATCACCTGCTTCTAATAGT
>CAYNLS010000010.1:15102-16897 GCA_964398125.1 uncultured Gammaproteobacteria bacterium | reverse complement strand
CGGATTATTTTTACTTAAAAATGCATTTATTGATAAAAAAGTCCATCTTGCTAATTATTCATCGTATGAAGACTACCATCGCATTGCGCGATACGCACATGGACGTTGCGACAAGCTTTATGTTTTGGTTGAACCTGCAGGTCGACAAGCACTGGCCACTCTTAAGAGTATGAATTTACTAATAACGACTTCAGCCTGGTGGGGCAATCATCCGTCAATGGTGTACTATTTTGACGGGCCAATTGAATTTATATACACTATGGACCGGTGGAACGATGTGATGAATGATACTGATCGCACTTCATGCATAGTGGTAACTGAGGAAGATAAATTACTCGTGCCATTATCAAATACACAGACTATTATAAAGTATGGTAATTTTTATCTGTTTCGTTTTATAAAAGATTATGTTTGACATAAAAAGTATTTTTAAATTTATCAAAAATAACTTTACAATGTACGATTTATACACAATCGTAGTATTGATGGGTTTATTTTTTGCAACCAGGCTCATAAATCTTGACAGATGGCCGATATTTTCAGACGAGGGAATATATATTCGCTGGGCAAAAGTAGCTTGGCACGACCCTGCTTGGAGATTTATTTCAGTGACCGACGGCAGACAACCGCTTCAAACTTGGGCCACTATCCCTTTTTTAAAATTGTTTCCTGATAATGCTTTGCTTGCCGGAAGATTATTTTCAGTGACGACCGGATTTATAGGTTTATTGGGAATTTTTTCATTGTGTTTTTATCTCTGGGGAAAACGCGCTGCTTTTATTGCGGTAGCATTTTTCGTATTTATGCCATACTTTATTTTTTATGATCGTATAGCGCTGGTCGATAGTGCCGTAAACGCCGGATTTATCTGGATCTTATTTTTTTCGATATTGCTTGTCAGAACAAAACGTCTTGATATGGCTCTGATTTTGGGATTCATCGGTGGTTTTGCTCTTCTTGCCAAATCGTCATCACGCATGTTTATGATGATTGCCACAACTGCTCCGATATTGATTTTTAATCTGAAGAAAAAATCTGAATCTATTTTGCAATCTGTTAATTATTTAATACTTTTTTCCATTGCTTTTGGCATCAGCTTCTTTTTCTATAACGTGCAGCGGCTCTCGCCTTTTTTTCATTATGTTGCGATGAAAAATACGACTTTTGTCATGACCTTTCAGGAATTTTTACAAACACCATTTGCATATGTTCATAATTTCAGATTAATTCCGCTTTATGCTGCGTGGGAAGCTGGATTTGTGATCGTACCTTTTAGTATTTTTGGTTTGTATTTTCTTTATAAAAAAGATTGGCGACTTTTTCTGTATTTAATTGCTTTTATTATTGCGCCATACATCGCAATTGGTTTTTTTGCAAAAATACTTTTTCCAAGATACATCATTTTTTATGGGTCAATATTTATCATCACTGCAACTTATGCGCTGATGCAGATAACAAATTTGAAGATACGAAGTTTTGTCTTAGGTTTTATCATTACCACCATGTTGGTTTTCGATCATCCACTTTTATTTAATCCTGCTCGTGCTAATTTTCCAGATGTTGATCGAGGTCAATATGTTGAAGGTGTGACTGCAGTCTGGGGAGCTCAAGAACTTATGGAACTAATGCGCGTACGCTCTCATGAAAAACCAGTTTTAATACTTGCTGAAGGTAATTTTGGACTTGTCGCAGACGTGCTTGATGTATTTTTAAAAGACGGTGATCTTATCGAGATCAAAGGTCTTTGGCCGCTTGATGAAAAACATCTCTATGAATATCAACCGGAACTTGAGAA
>CAYNLS010000010.1:0-15092 GCA_964398125.1 uncultured Gammaproteobacteria bacterium | reverse complement strand
ACGCCAAGTCTTTGTAGTCTTTTCACATCGGACGGATTTCCCAACAAACTGGCCAATCGAACTTGTGAAAAGATATGAAAAGCCTGGAAATAAAGAAGCATTATATTTATTTAAGTTAAATAATTAATGAGCGAAGTAATACAAAATTTATGAGCTAACATGCAACATGCCACTAACGACATTAGAAATAAAAAAAACAAAATTGCTTGGTAGCGAATAAATTTTCGTATTACGAGCGATAAATTTTTATCTATGAATTTTTTAAATAAATACAACACGAAAATCGCAATTTTCATTTTCACACTGATATTGATAATCGGTTTTTTTGGCAGAAACTTAAATCCTTTTGACGGCACTTTTTTTACGGGACACGATGAAACCCAGGCCGCAAGAGTTTCAGAATTCACATACAATCTTGAACAAGGACAATTCCCCCCCCGCATTGCCCCACATTTTTCATTCGGACTTGGCTACCCGGTTTTTAATTATTATGCACCGTTTTCCTACTGGATTACTTCTGGCTTGGATTACCTTGGATTTGACACTATCGCCGCGCTTGAAATCGGATATACGATTGCACTGCTTGTCGGCCTTATCGGAATGTATTTATTGCTTCGTGAATATGTTTCATTTTATCCTTCAATCGCCGGTGCTCTCACCTATTTAAGCTCGCCGTATATCGCAGTCGACATATTTGTTCGCGGAAATCTTGGAGAACTGTGGATTTTTGCTTTGTTACCACTCACTATTTATTTTCTAAAAACCAACACAAAAAAAAGATTTATTTTTACTGCATTGATCACCGCTGCTTTATTTTCCTCACATAATATTTTGTCACTGGTGAGCATTGTACTTGTCATTCTATATGTATTATTTAATGACAAAAAATTATTAAACTTCATAGTTGTCGGGGTTGCGATTTTACTTGACGCGTATTTTCTCCTTCCGGCTGTTGCCGAAATTGGTCTTGTGCACGCGACGTCGGTTGCTGTCGGAACAAAATTCACCGAGCACTTCTTATGTTTGTCACAGATTTGGAGTTCGGCTTGGGGTTTTGCGGGATCTGCGCCAGGCTGCAGTGCCGATGGCATGTCATTTATGCTTGGTAAAGCACAGATTTTGATAACTTTATTTGGAATCGGACTTTTTGGATATCGGTATTTTAAAAAACTGGATAAGGATTTTAAAATTCCAATATTTTTTTTAATTCTGATTGTTGGTAGTGTTTTTATGACTACTTCCGTTTCTCAATTTTTGTGGAATATATTTAAACCTATCACGTCATTGTTTCAATTCCCCTGGCGTTTTCTCATGATCTCAATTTTTGGAATGGCTTTTTTTGCCGGATATGCTGTCGAATATTTTCCAAAAAAATGGGGATCCTATTTTTCGATTTTACTAATCATCGCTTTGATTGTGATGAATCACAAATTTTTTTATGGACAAAATGTTTCGATTTCCGAATTCAGAACAAAATATCTTTCGCAAGAATATTTAAAAAATGAAGTCGCATTTCATGTCGCTGAATATTTGCCGACCTCTGCTGATTATCAGATCTGGAAAGGACTTGAAAAACTTGATCAAAAATTTGATATAAAAGGACCTATCATTCCTGCAAAAGATCAAAATATGCTGCTTCTTCAAGATACGCCTTTTCAAAAAATTATCATGGTCAAATCCAAAACTCCGATTGTCGCCAATATCCACTTCGCGCCATATTGGAGCATTACTCTAAATCAAATACCTTATATTCCTCATAAATTTGATGCACTTGGACGTCCGTTTATCAATGTTTCAGCTGAAACATATGATGGTGTTGTCATAAAATATTCACAAACACAGATTGAGCAAATCGCAAATTGGATCACAATACTGACTTTGATAACAACGATTGGAACATTAGTATTTATTTTTAGGCCATCATGGAAGATAGTCAAAGTGAAAAAAATATAAAAAAACGTTCCTTGATAAGCATACTTAGCCTTTTTTTTCAAAGCGGTTATTCTGCCGCACTTGGACTTGCCTCAAACCTCATATTGACTATCGTTCTGCCTCCTGCAACATTTGGGATTTATATTCTCACTCTTTCTGCAATCTCTTTTTTAAATTATTTTTCCGACATAGGACTTGCGGCATCACTCATACAAAAAAAGGAGATTTCTGATGACGATGTCAAAACCACTTTCACAGTACAACAAATACTTATTCTCATATTGATTGGTCTTGCGATACTTTTGACTCCGGTCATAAAAAATATTTACCAGTTTCCGCAGGAAGCAGTGCGTCTATACTGGGCGCTTTTGATATCCTTTTTTCTTTCTTCTTTGAAAACTATTCCCTCTATTTATCTTGAACGAAAAGTGCAGTTTCAAAAAATAGTTCTTGTGCAAATCATAGAAAATACGATTTTTTATATCACGGTCTCCGTACTTGCGCTTGCCGGACTTGGACTTACTAGTTTCACTTATGCCGTGCTCATCAGGGCTTTGGTCGGAACCAGTGTGATGTACGGACTTTTCTTTTGGATGCCAAGAATTGGAATTTCTGTACAAAGTTTGAGATCTTTGCTTTCATTTGGCTTACCTTTTCAGACAAACTCATTTTTAGCTTTAGCAAAAGACGATCTTATAATGCTTTTTTTTTTTTTTTTTCTTGGACTTGAAGCTTTGGGTTATATCGGTTGGGCGAAGCGTTGGGCTGAGGCACCAATAAGAATCATCAGCGATAATATCAACAGGATTTTGTTCCCGGTTTTTTCAAGAATACAGCATGATAAAACCAGAGTTGGTCGGATAATACAAAAAATAGTCTCCTATCAATCGTTGCTTTTAGTCCCGACGTATGTCGGGATGATACTTCTTATGCATCAAGTAGTGTTTTTAATTCCGAAATATAGCAAATGGGCACCGGCACTTCCGATTTTTTATCTTATCTGTATCTCTGCAATACTTTCATCTTATTCAACACCTTTTATAAATCTTTTTAATGCTCTTGGACGGGTGCGATTGTCTTTTAAATTTATGCTTTATTGGACCGTGATGACCTGGATTTTGGTGCCGATTCTTACAACTCTTTTTGGAGTTTACGGTTTCCCAATTACTCTGGTTTTCCTTTCGATGACGGCAGTTGTGATCATACATATGGCCCGCCGCATGGTACCCTTTCATTTTCTTTTAAGTATATTGCCCGCAGTTATTGCGAGCTTAATAATGGCTGCTGTAGTTTTTCTGATTGTCCAACTTGGAGTTTCATATCTCGTATTCTTTTCAGCATCGGTCGTAGGCGCTGTGATATATTTTTCAGTATTGCATATGATTTTTCATATAAATATCCTGTCGGAAATTCGCTCTTTATTTTCCCATGAATGACATAACCACTATCATCGTTGCCAAAGATTCACCGGCTCATATTTTTGAAACTATTGAATCGGTGAAAGATTTAAATGAAGAGATAATAATTCTTGACATTGGTTTACATAAGGAAATAATTGAGCAACTAAATAACTACAAAAATCTGCAAATAATACCGATAAAAAAAGAGGTGCCTTATGTCGAACTTATCCGTGAAGAATCCAAGTCTTATGCAAAGACACCATATTTACTTTTCCTTGATCCTGATGAAATCTTACCGCCTGATCTTATAAAAAAAATTCTTGACGAATATAAAAAGTATGATTTTATATCTGTCCCGCGAAAAAATATTATTTTTGGAAAATGGATACAAAATGCCCGCTGGTGGCCTGATTATCAGATCAGGTTGTTTAAAAAAGACTCAGTAATTTGGCATCAAAAACTCCATGCAAAACCGACAGCTCATGGAAGCGGACTCACCTTTGATGCTCAGGAAAATCTTGCAATCATACATCATAACTATGAAAACATCACAGAATATTTGATAAAAATGATCCGCTACGCAAAAAGCGAGGCACAAGAAAAATCAAAAACAGAATACAGACTTCATTATGCATTAAAAGACGGTTTAAACGAATTTATCAGCAGGTATTTTGCCGGCGAAGGATATAAAGACGGAATGCATGGATTTGTTTTGTCGTTTTTACAGCTTATGTACTACCCTCTCGTGTATTTTTATTACTGGGAAGGAAAAAAATATGCAAAAGTTAATGAAAAAGAGATAGTTAATGAAACGCAATTTTTAGCTAGAAATCTTTTTTTTGATATTTTACATTGGCTTGGAGCAAAAAAATTAATATCATTTACAACTCGATTGAAAAATAAAATTTTGAATAAACTATTAAGGTAAATTTTATCTCCATAAAACAATGGCTAAATTCACGAGTTTCGTAAAAAATAATTACTTGATGATTTTTACTGTTACTTTACTACTTGTACTGAGATTTATTTGGATCGACAAATTTCCCACTGGTATGCAATATGACGAAGTTGAATATTCACTTAGTAGTAAAACATTTCAGATGATGGGTACCGATCTTTCAGGAGTAGGATTTCCCAACTCTCTCATTACCACAAAAACACTCGGAAAAGTTAGTCCAATTCCTTATATGCTTCTGTCACCATTCTGGAATATTTTTGATCTTAATATGGCTGTTTATCGGTCAATGTTTGTTTTTCTTAATATCATAACAACATTTGTTTTTATGCTGTTTCTTCATACCCTGTTTAAAAACAAACATATTACATTGCTCGGGGGAATTTTATTCTTACTCAATCCTTGGAGTTTTTTCATGTCACGACACGGAATTGATGGGGCTTTTGCCCTATTATTCTATTTATCAGGAACAATATTTTTACTTAAGCAGTACTCAAGAAAAAACATACTTATTTCACTTATTTTCTTCTTGCTCGGAAGCTTTTCGTATCACGGAGCAAAACTTCAGTTAGTTCCATTAGTTACGATTGTCTCGGTATATAAAATCATTACCGAAAAAAAGAAAGGGAAGCAACTTGTTCCGTATATTCTTTTAGTAATTGCTTTGATAATTGCTGTTGCCGCGTTTATTTTTGGCGGAATATTTTTATCAGAATCGATACTTGATACTAGGTCGCATGAATTTGTTTTTACAAATACTGATAAATTTTCTGGGGAAGTAAATTTAATTCGAACAGCATCAATAGATACTCCTCTGAAACAGATTATGATTAATAAAGTAAATTTTGCAACTCAGTATTTTATTAAAAATTATATTCAATCTTTTGATAGTATTCTACTTTTTATTAAGGCTGAAATAATGGATTTTCAAGGTTTTTTCTATTTCTTTGAATCATTATTCATGATTTCAGGATTTCTATTGTTATATCAAAAAAAGCGCAGTATTTTTTGGCTAATATTAGGGATAACATTAATTGCTCCTTTATCTACAGCGACAAGTTTATCAGGTTTTTCTATCCTTAATCGTGGAATTCTTCTTCTTCCTATGTTTCTAGTTTACATAATATTTGGTTTATATAGTTTATATGAAATAGCTGCTAAATATATTAAAAAAGAATTATATGTATATACTTTTACAGTAGTCTACATCACAAGTTTTTTTATGTTTCAATATAATTATTTTTTTATTCTTCCGATTCAAATTTATATGCATTATCAGACAAATACAAGAGTCTTAGCTAAATATCTTTCTCTTGAAAAAAAACTATCTCCCAAAATAGTTATTGTGGAATCTAATCCGCGAGTACTTTTTAGTAGCCTAGTTTTTTATCTTCCACCTGATGAACAAGAAAAAATACTTCAACAAAAACAAACATTTAAAAATAATTCTGAGTTTACTATTGACAATATTTTAATCAAATATGAATGCGTCTCCGATTTCAATCCAGAATACACATACATCATTGACCTTGATAGAGAAATATGTACAAAAGAAATTCCACCTAGTGACTATAATATTATTAATCAAAAAGATGCAGCCATAAATTCTTTTATCATCGGTGGAAAAGCATGTCAAGGATATAAACTAAATCGCTGGCGTTATCCTCACTTTTTATCCGACTTTAATATTGAAAGTATGAATGGGGAAAGATTCTGTAACCGTTGGATCGCAAGTCCCGATCAATAATCTTCATTTTCGAGTACATAATCATTATTCAAAGAATATATTTCATAAGCTCGAGTTTCTCCCAGTCTTTTTATCGACGTGATCCAATTAAACATTTCTTGATTTGGTTTACAGTCAATATTATCAATAACTAATATTTTTTCAGATATATCAATTGTTTTTGTTCTTAAACTGTCGGTCACAAACTGTGAAGGACAGTTGTGTTCTACAAAAAATACGTTGCCCACCTGTGGGAGGCGAAAATTACGCTCAAATTTACCGATATATTTTGGATCGTAATCGTTTTTGTAAAAAAGATAATAAGTCGGCAGCCACAATTCTTTATTTGTTACCAGGACTTTATCATATTTATCTTGATTGGCCAGAATATATTGCATTGCTTCCTTATTTCCATCATTTCTATAAACACTGGTAAAAATACTTATGTGTGAAAAATAGTTGTGAAAATAAAATATTAATTCTCCAATGAGCAAAATAAAAACCAGGAATTTAACAGGAATTTTTTTAAAGGTAAAATTAGCAATACTGTTATAACCATACGAAGCTACTAAAATCAATAATATAAAAAATGGCAAGGATCGGTGGATACTTGGCACATCAAGTATTGTTAAGGCAGCCGGGATTGGAGCTAAGAGCATGAGATACAATACAAAAATAAAGATTGTGTAATTTATTTGTCTGTTTTTACTTTGAAAATATCCGACGATACTTAAGATAAATAAAGGAATTAATGCAAAATACAATAATCCTGAATATGGAGCCATATATATCAGCGGAATTCCTGTCTGTCCGAAAATATAATTAGGCGAAAAATAGCTTATATATTGATAAATAAACTCAAACCCATAACCAATAATTTTATTGTGAAACATTCTCGCTACAAAAATACTTTTTTCGTTGAAAATGAGTTGTTGAAGTTTATTTTCTACTCCAGAAACCGGACTGAGTATTGAAGTTTGTTCGAATCTTCCTTTTCCCCAGTATGTAGAACTTATTGCTAGTGTCAGAACAAAGGAAAGTACAATGCCTGAGATGAGGATCGTCTTAAAAAGCTTATCGGTTTTGTAATAAAAGGCAAGTATTATTGTCGGCGTAAGAATGAGCGGTATCAAAATACGGTATGAAGGGTACATCAGATATGTTGATAAAAGTATGAATAAGCCGATGAGGAGTAAATATTTATTGCTTTTAGAAAATGACTTCAAAAACAGGAATAATCCTGAAAAAAATATAGTAAGCGCGACAATCCCTTCTGCGTTTAACCTTGATAAGTTCATGTGCACCGGAGTTACCGCGACAATGAAAGCAGAAAATAATGCAGATTCTTTTCTTTTGAAAATTAGAAGAGATAGTAAATATACTGGTATTACCAACAATGCCCCAGTTACGGCAATCAGTGCTCTTGAACCAAATTCATTATTACCAAATATCAGAGTTCCTAAACCCGATAAATACATTGGCAAGATCGGTGGATAGTCTCCAAATTTATCCATAAACAGGAGCGGCCATTTATTTCCATAGATGTCTTTGCCGTTTAACAATATAAATTTAGTTGCGTATGTATTTGCCACCTCATCGTTATGTAGTCCATGTGGTGATTCTCCAAGTTGATATATGCGTAAAAAAATTGCGAGTAGCAAAATTAATATTAAAATTACCGAAGATTTAGTAAGTTTTAGATTTAGCATTTGTTAAATTTCATTTTATAACTTGGCTGGTTTGTATACAACAGACTTGAATATCTTGTCTTTGCCGGATATCTCTGCTACTTGAACAAAATTCTCGGGTATCTCACATTTTGGTTTATTTATTATCAGTGAGTTTATTTTAGTATCCATTGATTCCAACTCTGTAAGACAAATCTCTTTTTCAAACTTTACGTTTCCGATTTTATCGATCAAAGCATCGTTATAAAAATCACTGATGTATTTCTTATCAAAATCTTTAGAAAAGAAAAGATAATATAAAGCTAAATTGCCATATCCAGGTACATAGACCATATTGTATTTATCATGATTATCAATCAAATATTTCGCTATTTCTCGTTGTCCATCATTTCTTCTTGCACCAAGATAGATATCTGATTGAACAGAATATTGATGCCAGAAATATATTATTTCAGCGATTATGAGAATTGAGACGACGGGTAAGATGAATTTATTAACACGTGTAGTAACAATCTTAAATAATCCGACTCCAATGATAACTGATAATAGAACGGCAAGAAACACGGTTCTATGGAGGTTCGGAGATCCAAAGTAGGTAAACGCCGCAGGTAATGGAGCAAGAAGAATTAAGTATACAAAGTAATACAGATACTTTTTTTCAAACTGCAACTTCTTACCAATAGGTAAAATCAGCGCCATAAAAGCTGTGAGAAAAGTAAGATATAGTAATCCTTGATCCGGAATATCATAGCGAGACTCTACACCGGTTTTGATAAATAAAAATGATGGTGAAAAATACGATAAATATTGAGCGATAAATTCGCGTCCATATCCAATAGCTTTGTTATGAAACAATCTTATAAATTGAGTATTATAACTACCGGCATTATAAATCTGCTGTTGGATTTTGATATTTACTCCTGACAAATCACTGAAGATTGATGTTTGTTCCAGTCTTCCTTTTCCCCATGGTGTTGTACCGACATAAAATGTCAGTGTAAAAAAAATTATTGAAGTAATACTTAACGCCAATAGCTGTTTTTTACTCAGTTTGAATAAAAAAAACAGTGGGATAAATATCAAAGGAGCATAGATTCTGAAGGGATGATAAATCCAGTATGACATGAAAACAAGAAAAAAAGTAAAGATCAAATCCCTTGTCTTCCCTGTTTTTATATAAAGCAATAATAAAACAATTGCAGTAATAAAAATCGTGCTTCCTATCACCCCTTCAGCGCTTGATCGAGAAAGTATTATATGCCATGGCATGATGGCAATACTGAATGCGGATAACAAACCAACTAGTTTATTTCTAGTTATCCAATAACCAAGAACGGCAACTGGAAAAACAACTAAACTCCCAAAAATTGCTGCTGGAAATCTGACCGCAAACTCATTTATTCCAAAAATATAGGTAGCTAATCCTGACAAATACATTGAGCCGATGATGTAATAATCGCCGAATTTGTTGAAATAAAGTAATGGCCAGGGATTGCCGTAAATATCCTTACCATTTTCCAAAATATATCTTCCCACGTAACCTACCAGAATCTCGTCTTCATGTGGTTCAAAAGGTAAACTTCCAAGATTATAAAAACGTAAGAAAGTTCCTATAAAAAATATAATTAAAAGTCCGGCACGATATGGATATTTTTTGATTAAGTTAAATATATTTATATCGTTTTATAAAATAATAACCGCCAACAAACACCGCTAAAGAAAACAATGTTACCACGTTTCCTAACTGTCTCACTTTTGTTTCAGTAAATTTGACCGTGACTTGATGATTGCCTTGCGGTATTTTGTATGTGATAACTCCTCGATAGTTGGGATCTTGAAATTCTATTGGCACTTCCGCGCCGTCGACATAAGCTCTCCACCCTGGGAAATAAAAAGTATAATCGGCAAGACGTACTTCAGTTTGAGCCTCAACCACGTATTGTCTTTTCGCATTTTTCACATCGCTTGATATAAATTGCCCTTTCCCCTCAATTATCTCTGCTTTTTGATTTTTGTAAGGATAACTTCTTACTTCCCCTGTCCAGATTGTATTCATCACCGTTCCGTGAAGATTATAATCTGTCAGAAAATAGGATTCTTGTGGATAGATCGTATAATTTTTTCCATAAAGCTGGGGAAAACGAATCAAAGCAACAAGAATAATAATGCTATATAGTGCCAATTTTTTGTATTGGAATTTTTCTAATAAAAATCCAAATAATATCGGTGGGATGATAATATAACCCGTTAACATGCGCCACGGATGTTGAATATTTCCAAGCAGTTTAATTTTTTCATATAAAATCTGACTAACTGGGAGCATGAAAAATATAAAAAGAAGTCCTGACAAAATAAATGTATGCTCTATTTGAATCTTTCGTTTACGTATCAAAGTTGAACTGTATACTAAAATCGCTATAATAAGGACCGCGCCTTCAATCAATCCGCCTAAATGGTAATGTGCCCTTGTCGCAACGTCATTTCTAAAATAAAACCATTGTTCACTGATAAACTGTTGAATTGAAAGAAAATTATCTCGTACAAAGTGTTCTGTGGTCTGTCCGTAATAGAAATATTTTATTTCTCTAACTAATGGCACCAAAAAATAAGCGGCTATACCAAAACCTAACATTAGCGATAATATCACGATTATTGATACGTTAATCTTTTGTTTTTGTTTAAACCAAAGATATGTTCCATAAGGAATGAATATAAAAGCTCCTACAACAAACATAAATGGATGCGTGAGCAAAAGCAGGGCTATTGAGCTAGTTAATATTAAATAACCGGCTCTCTTGTGATTATTGAACAATACATGAAGACCTATGAGAATTCCGATGATAAAAACTGAAGAAAAAAGCTCCGGTAAAGCGCCGCGGATATATACGTTCATTATGCGATATGGTGCAAAATGAAAAAGGAATGCTCCGGCTGCAGCCGGAATCTGCCCTACATGCAAACGGAGAAAAATATACATAAGGACCGTCGAAAAGAATAGACCGATTAATACAACAAAGTTGTATGACAATAAAACATCGTTGGTAAGAAAGTTAATGAAAGCACCAAGATATGATGTAACTTGCTGAGCTATGATCGGAATCGGCATACCATACCTTGCAAATCCATCTCCCCAGCGTGCGGGAAATTCACCATCACGGATGGCGTCGTAGATCTGCGCAATATTGGAAATATGTGTTGGTCCGTCAAATGTGGTAGGCTGTCCGCGATGAAAATACAAGTCAAAAACGAAAATCACTGATATAATAGATGCCAAAAGCAATATGAAAAATAATTCTCCGCGTAAACGCTTCATAGTCATGATAAGTATAATATGTTTATCAATTATTTTGTTTTTGATTCTCTTTCCTCACACCAGAAGTACACTCTTCCCATTTATTGGTAAAGTTGCATTTGAAAAATTTATTGAAGAATCGTCAAAAAACCAATTAATTGATGCTCGGCGGTTTTGGGAAATGCGTGAATTTTATGCTCCGGGTTCGTTTGAAATGAATAAAAAAGGGATGTTTCGCAACGATTTACCAGAATTTGTACAACAAATGATACCTGTTTCAGCTCAAGAGCACTTTACCCCAATTCTCCTTTTCTCTTCAAACAAATGGGAGTCTGTAGAGTTGCTTACCACAATCAATCCTTATGATCTTGCATTGTTTAAAGTAAATTTGTCAAATAAAGATATTATTCTTGAAACGAATACAGACATTATTTATAAAAAAGACGGATACACATATATCATTTTCCTCCGTCCTATTGAAGTAATGCAGGAAACCAACGGATTTCTCGATTATGCAGAGTATGATAAAAAAATGGTTGAAGGAAAAAAATGGCTCGTGGTCTCAAAAATTGATTTTTAATAAATAGCTAAGTCTTCATTTACTAAACTTCGAGTTAAATCCCTTGATGATTTTATAATAAATATACATACCTAAAAACAACAGAGATAAGCTCATGGTCAAAGAGAGATTCCTGTCTGTCAATATTGCTAAAACCTGTCCTGGAAATCCCATCGGCTGCCATGCGGTAATGACATTCAATGTATGAATAATACTTGCTCCGACAAACAACCACAAAAATTCTCTTTTAAACCCTACATAAACCGCAAGTAATGGAAATAGCGGATATAAGTATCGTTCATGCATAGTTGCGAGAAACAGATAAAAAATAAATGCTAATGCTGAAAAAAGACCAAAAAGATGCTCCGGGGAAAGTACGTTTTTTTTAAGTTTTTTAACTATCATGACGAGGGGAATAAACATGAGCGCATAGAATAAATATCCCCAGGTAAAGTATGAAAAGAAAATAAATGTTTCGCGAGCTTTTGGAGTTATATCGGTAACTTTGGGGGACAATATGATCCACCAAAAATTATAAGCATTTGAACTGACATTATCCAATTTTCCAGCACCGTTTGAGATAATAAAATCCATGAGCCATTTATGTGGTTCGCGAGAAATTGGCAACGTCAAAATAAGAACTATTGCAATTGATATAAACGTATAAAGGATTAATTTTCTCATTGGGAAAATAAATATTAAAACAGCAAAATACAATGGCAAGAGTGGCAGCATTGAAAAGTTTATATATAACGACAAAAAAATACTGAGTATTGATAAAAAATACTTATGCCTTAAGAGAAGAAATAATGAAAGAACGAAAAACATCGTCGGCACTGCATCAAACTGACCCCATATTGCGCTATTATATATACTTACGGGATTAAATAAAAATAACGATGCTGCAAATAAAGCCTTCTTTTTGTCCGTTTTTTCTAAAATTTTATAGATAATAAATCCGATCACTATGTCGGCAAAAACTGCCGAAAGTTTTAAAAACATATTCGCAAAAGTGCCATCATTTATCCAAAGAAGTGTGCCGGGCGGTCTATGCATTAGGTTGAATATGACCTTACTCGCTTGAATATGCACGTAGTACATACCTCCTATGATATAAGTTGACCCTGGAGGAAGATTGTTTACAGCTCCGACATCGGCAATATGATCTTTGTTGTATGTATCTGCTGGCCCATACAAAAAAGTCACTCTCCCCCAGTCACGATGAAGAAAAACATCACCGTGTTCTCCTAAAGAATGACTGGTAAAAGCTATAAATACTAATCTGATTATTATGGCCAGAGCAAAAATGACAAAAATTTTTGATTTTATTTTGTTCATATTATTAAACGTTACCGAGTATTGTAACTTTGTTGTTTTCAAAAATTTTCTTGTAATCCTTCAATTCACTTTTACACTTTTTTAAAAATTGATTACTGAAGTATTTTTTAAAATAAATATACTTTACTTCTTGAAAAATTTTACAATCCATGTTCTGTACTCTATCTAATCTAGCACTGTAATCAATACCTATTAATTTCAGAACATGCAGGTTGTCAATATAACTCTGTTTTTCGGTAAACGCAGGAACATAAGCTGTTTCATCAAAATTTCCAGAATTTTTTTTATCAGCATAGTGAAACGAGCTGAAAATTGCTCCTTCAGGCTGCTTCTTTAAAAATTCTAATGCCGCCAATTCTTGCCTATTCACGGAAGCTCGCGGGGCAGTGAGAGTGCCTTTAATAATATCCAGATTTATAGGTAGCGCAAGCAAAACTAAAAGAATCCCAGCTAAATATAAAATCCTGTTACCTGTTTTAAGTAATTTATAAATTAACTGAGCGGCAAAAAAATTGGCTAAAAATATCACGTAATAAAAAAACTGCACCGTATTCCACCAGATTCCTTTTTGAATAAATAAAATCGCAAGAAGTGTGCCAATCAATATTGAAATGGCTACATAAATATCAAATCTGGTGACCTGTCTTCTTATCAGTTTATAAAAGAAATAAATTAGGCCAAAAAATCTTGAACCCAAATTGATAAATATGAAAAGTAAAGCAGTAAAGAGTTCAATTGCCAAAAGACGTGGGCTCAAGGGATTGACTGACAAAAGATAGTATCTTTGTAAGACTAAGTCTTTTAAATACATAAGATCACGTTCTTCTATCATGGAATGTACCAGTGCAAAAGGTGAATAAATAAGTACCGAACCAGATTTTAATGCAGCGAGGGGATTATAGAAAAAAAGAACACTGATAATTATGCTAAAAATGATTGGTAAACAATATTTAAAAGTAAGCGAAATTTTTTTTGTTTGAAGAAATATTTCCAATATGTAAGCACCTGCAAGAAATATAGCTATGACAGCACCATAAAATTTCAAACCAATAGCGATAAATGTTAAAATGCTAAATAGTATGACTTGCTTGAAATTGAATTTCCCGATTTTTATAAAATAAAGCATGAAAAGTATGACTGTAAAGGAAAGTGCAAGTTGAACATTGGTCATCATGAGGCCAGATTGCATCGCCAGAACACTCGCTGATCTATCAATAGTTCCGTTATGATATAGAGTCAAAAAATAGCTATATGAACCGCCGAAAAAAAGTAATATCAAAAGAATTGCTACAAATAGTACATCGTCTTTTATTTTTCGTCCAAGTGTTATAGCGCCAACTCCAAACAAAACAAACCACAATAAGGGAAGAAGTTTGAAAAAGGAAAAAAATGGAGAAATACCGACTTTTGTTAGAAGATAAACAAATAAATCCAAGAGAATATTATATCCAGATAAAATTGCTCCAGAATAAGTCGGTACTACAAAAGGAATTTGCTTGAAGGCAGTGGTAATCAATGCTATATGCCAGATAGAGTCATGGGCATGCACCCCCCAAAGATAAAGACCACAGGTATCTTTTATGCAATAATTGCTTCCGCTTGGCATGATAAGAAACATATGAAAGATAAAAGCTATGATCATGAGAAAAAATATGACTCTGTGGCTTTTGATATAATCGAAGACATGACGGAACATATAGCCATTATAACCGTTGTCTACAACAATTACGATGTTCTTGGAGATTTTTTGAAGTCGCTTCGTGAACAGATCAATCAATCTTATCATCTTTTTATTGCCGACGCTTCAGATGAAAAAAAACCTATCGATACACATGATATATATGCAACGATCCTACCAATCAAGAATCATGGTTATGCTTATGGAGTAAATACCGGACTTGTTGAGGCAATAAAAAATAATATCCATAACTATTGCGTGATCAATGATGACGTTTTTTTTCAGCCGGACTTTGTCGAAACTTTAAAATTGTCATTCAATGCTCATCCGAAATCAATAATCGGTGGGAAAATATATTATGCTCCCGGTTATGAATATCATAAAGAAAAATATCAAAAAACTGACGAAGGTAATGTCTTGTGGTATGCCGGAGGATCTGTAGACTGGAATCACGCACTTCTAAAACATCGAGGAGTTGATGAGGTTGACTCGGGGCAATACGACAGCACAGAAAGAACCGGTTT
>CAYNLS010000009.1:8723-17865 GCA_964398125.1 uncultured Gammaproteobacteria bacterium | reverse complement strand
TGTTTATTGATAATGCCATTGTAGCAAAGATAAAGGATATTAAAAACAGACGTGTAGATATTATTGGTTGTTCCATAACTCCTTATTGTAAAAATCCAAGTGGATTCAATGGTGTTCCTCCAGAACGTATCTCAAAATGCAAATGTGTCCCTGATGATCTTCCTGTTGAACCCATGATACCGATTCGTTCTCCCTTTGTGACGGCTTGACCGGCACTTACCTCAATTGAAGAAAGATGTCCGTAAAGTGTCTGATAGCCGTTTGCATGATCGATGATGATATGACATCCATACCCGTATGCGAGACAGGCCGTGTAAGTCACTGTGCCCGTGTCTGCAGCAAGAATTGGAGGACTTGTGGCATTTGCAACATCAAGTGCCATATGATACCAAACTGGGTAAGTTGTAATATTGCCCGATGCCGGCCAGATAAAGCTCGAGGTGCCTTGTACTCCGGCCTGAATTTGAGCAAAAGTACCGATACTATCTGCTGGTTTTATAACTGGTTTGATACTACCATTAGGAACATATAGTATTTGACCTGGAGTTAGTTGAAAACTATCTGGGTCGGCAAAATCATTAAAGGGAAAGTTGATTATGTTTTGTGCGTCAATGTTATATTTTTTTGCAATCGTGTAAATATTGTCTCCTGGAGCGACCTTATGAACAACTCCGGTAATTGGAGGAATATCTAGCCTATCACCTGGTTTTATCATCTCTGAGGTCAAATCATTTGCCCATTTAATGGTATCTACACTGACGTCAAATTTTGCTCCAATAGATTCAAGCGAGTCGCCTGATTTGACTTTATACTCTTCGATTTTATCCCGAGGCTTTAAGGAATAGATTGTTGTAAGTGAGCTTTCATAAGGATCAAAACCAACTGAGGTGCTTTGAAAATAAGATTGACTATCGTCAAATGATGATTCAAAAGGATTATTTTCAGCTATTGCAGGACCAGCAACCAACACTGTTATGAGTAGTAAAAAAAAGGAAGTATTTAGAAATGAACTTGAATATTTACCTCTTTTGACAATAAGAAGAGCAACAACTATATCTTTAATCTTCTCAAACTGTGTACCAAAATGCACAGCTCGAGAAACGAAATAGTTTTTTAAAAATATAAAAAATAGCTTCAAATCTTTCATAAAGCTCCTTTTCCTACAATGCAGCTACAATCCTTTGAACAGCAACTTGAAAGGCAGATTCAGTAAGTGAGATCTTTTTTTCTTTTGCGTGAGTCCAAACATCGCTAAAGGCCGAGACCATTATTTTTTCAAGTTCAGCGTTGACTTTATCCTCGGTCCACCAATATCTTTGTTTTCCTTGGACCCATTCCAGATACGAAACGATTACTCCACCTGCGTTTGCAAGCACGTCCGGAACAATAGTCGCTCCATTTTTATACAAAAACTGCCCGGCCTCAGCGGATATTGGACCATTAGCCATCTCTACAATGATCTTCGCCTTTATATTTTCCATGTTTTGTCTTGTAATGACATTCTCAAGTGCTGCTGGAACTAATACATCAACCTCTAATTCCAATAATTCTTCGTTTGTTATTTTTTTTCCTTTATTGATATCACAGACCCCACCAACACAGTAACAACCTGCCACAGTACCCGATTCTTTTTTGCATTGTTGTATGGCTGCAAAATCAAGCGAATCTATGTCATTATCGACCATAATTGCTCCTTTTGAATCCGAAATTGCAATTATGCGATGCCCCAACTGTGATGCAATCAAACCAAAAAAATAGCCTACATTTCCAAATCCTTGTATAGCAATAGAGAGAGATCTTTGCTTATCAATATTCAGACGTTTAAGTAGTTCCTGTAGAGCGAAAACTCCGCCACGGCCGGTTGCCTCCATACGACCAAGACTACCACCACAACCTAAAGGCTTACCTGTAAAAGTAGCCGGACTTTTTCTCCCAATTATTTTTTCATATTCGGCAAGCATCCACTTCATGATAGTTGGATTTGTATTGACATCAGGGGCCGGAATATCAATATCCTCACCAATCACGTTCGTAAATTTTGCAGCATACATTTGCGATAATCGTTTCAGTTCAGTATTCGAAAGAGTTTTTGGGTCAATGATTATTCCACCCTTGCCTCCGCCGAATGGTAAATTGACCACGGCAGTTTTTATACTCATCAAAGTAGCCAAAGCCTGTACTTCTGATCTATTTACTCCTTCATGGAAACGTATTCCGCCTTTATAGGGACCAAGCACGTTGTTGTGTTGGATTCGAAATGCTCTGACTGTGGTGATTTTACCGTCATCGCGTTCTAAAGGAAGTGTCACCTCATGGATACTATCTGGTTCAATTATTCGCTCGATCACGTCCTCATCTATTCCAAGTTTTTGAGAGGTTGTACGAATAATACCCTTTGCAGTTGCAAGCATTTGCTCACCATTATTTTCAGACATATGATTATTCTATCATGTAATTCATTCTTTTTCCAAAATCCAACGCTCTGCATCAAGTGCTGCAGAAATACCCATTCCCGAGGCTGTGCCGGCCTGTCGATAGTCATGGTCGACACAATCACCTCCAGCAAAAACACCGGGAACTGAGGTCGCGGTCTGATAATTGAAGTTAAATTGTGCTTTTCTCTCATTTTTTGACATTGCCCTCGCTATTGCCTCCATTGCACTTGTTATGATATAGCCCTTCTCATCGAGTTCAATTTTACCTTTAAATAGATCCGTATCGGGTTTATGTCCGATTGCTATAAAAAGCCCATCAATTTTTAATATATTATTGCCTTCATAGTTATTTTTAAGCTTAATACCTTCTACTCTGTTTTCTCCCCTGATTTCGATTACCTCATTGCTCCAGATGATCTTTACTTTAGGATTGGCCTTCACACGGGCCTGCATTATATGCGAGGCTCTAAAGGAATCTCGACGATGAATAATATAAACTGACTTAGCAAACTTTGTAAGGGTCTGCGTCTCTTCCATAGCGGTATCTCCGCCACCTACTACTGCCACAACTTTATCTTTGAAAAAAAATCCATCACAAATAGCACATGCTGACAATCCTTTTCCTAAATATTTTTGTTCCGATTCGATATTCAGCCACAACGCTTTGGCACCTGTGGCGATAATCACGGTTTTCGCTGTTACTAATTTATCTGAATAGCCTAATATGAAAGGGTATTTAGTAAAATCTACTGACGTAATATTCTCATTTATTATTTTAGTGCTAAACTTTTCCGCCTGTTTACGAAAAACCTCAATAAGACTCGGGCCAAGTATTTGTGGGTACCCGGGATAGTTTTCTACCTCACTTGTGATCATGAGTTGTCCGCCCGGTGGTGAACCGGCATACACAGTAGGAGATAAATTTGCTCTTGCGGCATATATGGCAGCGCTTAGTCCAGCCGGGCCGCCTCCGATAATGGCGACATTATGTGCATTTGTCATAATATAACACTTATAAGACCTATAAGACTTATATTATTACAAATCGATTGCCTGTTTTATCATGCCTTTTAACTCCTTAGTATTTTTCTTTTCAAAAGAACGATCGATATAATAAAAAATTATCTCTTTGGAAAGACTATCTATAGCTTTTTTAATTGCTGAAACCTGCTGTAATATTTCTGAACAGTCACGGTTTTCTTTGACCATCTTTTGAATTCCGCGCATCTGACCTAAAATACGGCCGACGCGCTTATCAAGTGACTCCATATTTTAAAATAATTTACCCTTTATGCAGGGTTTCTAAAAACTCTTTATTATTTTTTGTTTTCGGAAGTTTATCAATGAATGCAGTCAAACTTTCCTCCGGAGTTCGAAGCGCAAGCATTCTTCTTAAAGTGGTGACACGTTGTAACGTATCTTTATCATAAAGGAGCTCTTCATGTCTTGTGCCAGACCGTGATATTTCAACAGCAGGATACAGACGTCTATCTGCAAATTTTCGATCAAGATGGATCTCCATGTTGCCTGTGCCCTTCAATTCTTCATATATAAGATCATCCATTCGTGACTCAGTGCCAACGAGTGCAGTTCCTATGATCGTCAAACTACCACCCTCTTCACAATTTCTGGCCGCTCCCAAGAACTTCTTTGCAGGATAAAGTGCCTGTGGATCAAAGCCACCTGACAATGTACGACCGGAATTACTGATTGATAAATTAAATGCACGTGCAAGTCTTGTAATTGAGTCAAGCAATATGACTACATCTTTACCTATTTCAACTAACCTTTTGGCTCGTTCCAAAGCAAGATTTGCTACTTTTGTTTGCTGACGTGGAGTTTCATCAAAATGCGATGCGGCTACTTCACCTTTTATAAAGCGTTTAATCTCAGTTACCTCTTCTGGACGCTCTCCAATAAGTATAGCTATAAGACGTACGTCCGGATAATTTTTTCCTATTGCTTCTGCGATGTCCTTTAAAAAGGTGGTTTTACCGGCTTTTGGCTGTGATACGATTAGCGCTCTCTGACCGAAACCAATCGGAGAAATGATATCAATAAGCCTTGTGGAAAGTATATCTTTATCCGTTTCCAGCCTGATCTGCTTGTTTGGATGTAACGAAGTAAGCTCATCAAACTTATTTCGTTTGCGACTTTCTTCTTCGCTTATTTCCTGTCCATTTATTTTTTTAATAAGGAGTAGACTGTGAAATCGCTCTCCATCTTTGGGCGCTCTGGCAAGACCTTCCACTTCATCACCTTTTCGGAGCCAAAAACGACGGATTTGGGAAGTTGATACATAAATATCTTCGTTTGGATTTATAGAATAATCTTTTCTCAAAAAACCATACCCTCCGTAAGTAATGTCGAGTATGCCTTTTGCTTCATAGCTCACTTTTAAATCTTCCTTCAGTTTACTGCTCAATCCATCTTTTGGCGCGGGTGTTGGTGAGCTAACTTGTGGTCTAAACGTAGGCCTTTTCTCTTCAACTATTTCAATAGGCTTCTCTTGATATGGCTCGATCATTGAAGAGACATCGATCATATCAGCTGGTTTATGTTGATCTTTATTATCTGAAGATGACATAAATTGTAGTTAAAAAACAAAAAATTATAATAAATAAGACAACTTTGGGGTTTTTGTCAATTTTAAAAGGTAGTTACCGTAATACAAAAAATTGCAAGGATAAAAAATAATCCTCCTCATGAATCGCTATTTATGAATCTTTTTTTAGTATTAAACGGGTCGATGCGCTTCCCGACAAATGTCGGGACTGCCGTCATCTTATAGCTTCAATCATAAAGATTGAAAATTACCCTATATCAAGAGCGTTCAAAAAAGATTTCATTCAGTCGTTTCATTTGGAGGATCAGCCTTACTATACACCATAAGATAATTATTTGTCAAGAGGAATAAAATAAGATGAACTTGAACTTACGCTACTGTTATACTACTACTATGAAGAAAAAAGGACCATATATATTAATTGGAGGCTTATTTTTAATAGTTACTTTTATAGCCGGACTCCAATATGGTAAACAGGTTGAAAAGGCAAATAAGATCATCACCGCGGTCTTATCCATATCCCCGACTTCCCCTCAAAAACCGTTGGAAATTAGTTATATCAGATTTGAGCATGCTCAATGTGGTGTATCGTTTGTGTATCCTTCATTGATTTCCGTAATAAAGCAATCGTCATCGAGTGCCCTACTTGAAAATAAACAAGCCGAGGAAAAAATAGAGCTTAATTGTGATCCTGTCGTTACAAACGTAAATAATATAAACATGGCCACTGAATCAGCTAAAATTGCAGGAAAAGAGGTAACTATCAATATCTTAGATAAAAAAATGATAGATTTTACATTGACAAACTCAAAAACAGGAAAAAGAATTCATTTTGTCGCAAGTTATAACTTATTACCATTGTTTGAAGAAACCTTAACTTTTCTATGAATATTGCATATTTTGGCAGTCCAAAGATAGCAGCAGATCTACTTTATAAGCTTATAAAAAATCAGGAATCCGATCACAATATCGCCTGCATTTTTACAATGCCTGATAAAAAAGCCGGGAAAAAACTTGAACTTACTCAAACTGAGGTGAAAAGATTGGCTCTTAGAGAAAGTATAAAAGTTTATGATATGGACCTAAAATCATCTCAAGATGAAGTTATTAGCCTGATCAAGGAGGAAAAAATTGATTTAGGCCTGGTGTTTGCTTATGGGGCTTTAATTCCAGATGAAATATTAAATTGTGTTACTTACGGATTTTGGAACATTCATCCTTCACTTCTTCCCAAATATAGAGGTCCCTCACCAATTATATATCCTTTAGTACTGGGTGATAAAGAAAGTGGAGTCAGTATAATCAAGATGACCAATAAAATAGATTCGGGGCCAATATTGAGACAAGAGAAAATACAAATAGAGTCAAATACCAGGCTTGAGCTTGAAAATCGCCTTATAGAGCTTGCTTGGAGGATGCTCAATGAGCTTGTACCTAAACAAAGCGATAATAAGCTCACTTTCACCCCTCAAAACGGGGATAATGTCACACAAACGCGCTTAATACAAAAAGAGGATGGATTTATCTCAAAAGCATATATTCAAAAGGCATTAAACAACGAAAATTTGACGTTTGAAGAACTCCCTACTCTCATAAGAGAATACGGAGAAAAATATTTAGGCTTTGATAGGCGCAGTTCATACCCGGCTTCAATTACTCTATATAACTGTTTTCAAGGCCTTTCCCCTTGGCCAGGTTTATGGACTATTGTGACTACTAATAAAGGTGAAAGAAGGCTAAAAATAATCTCCTTAAAAAGCAATCGTGACAGAAGCTTTGAAATTGACCAAGTTCAGCTGGAGGGAAAAAAAACGGTTGCTTTTAAAATTTTTAATGATGCTTATAATATTTTTAAGGTTAAATAATTTTTGGCTTAATTGTTTGCTTTTAGTGATTAAATAACTTATAGTTATACACAATTCCTATTACTTATAGTAATAAAATTAATAAATTTAAATACTTGGCTGTAAAACAATATATTTAAGATTATTAACTGTCATAATAACTACTCTATTATGATTATAAGATGAAAACATTTTTTTATTAAGTAACTTAAAAAGTATTAAAAACGACTTAAATATTTTTTAGATTATTATGACAATCTTTATCTCCATTTTGTCTTTTATGAATAGTTCGTAGGCTTCCAGAATAAGAAAATCTAAATATATATCTAGTTGGCATAAAGTTAAGTCTAATGCCAAATTGTGGATATCTAACCTAAATCCAAGCAAGCGTTTTACACTCTTAAAGCCGAAATACGGAAAATTTACACGTCAATGGATTTTTTGTAAGAAATAATTTGTCAGCACAATTCAAACCCATTCATTGAATCAAATAATGAGTTAATGGTGACAGATTTAATCATTAAATAGTATGATACTCTACCCGGGTATTCTATTATTCACAAGCCTTATTTTTATCCAATAATTATCCACAATTTATACACACTAATTAAACCCGTGAATGACATAAAAATACACGTTCGATATAAATAAACAATCTAGATTCTTAGACCAATTAAAAAAGATTTTAAGAAGAAAAAATTATTGAATTTTCTTTACATCCACATTGTCTTCATCAAAAATTTTGACGTCATATATTGGCAATGCGGCATCTATATGCTGTAAAGTTTCAAATATGTGTATATCGGTCATTTCCGATATCACTTGATACAAATACTCTTCATTTAGATCTTTGAATAATTTCACGCTTTTGTTTTCGATTAATCTCTTCGATAGAGCTTTATGACGTGCGTTTACTAAGGTTTTATGATATATAAGAACGGATGACTCCCATTTTCCATAATCAGTTTCGAAAGTATAACGCGGGAATATGCCTTTGGAGCCTTGGAGTATTATTAATGCCTCCTCATTTTTATGCTTTAATGGCTCATTTATCAATCTATCTTTTGATATGCCAGAATGACTGATCAACTCATTAAATTGTTCGACGGCTTCAACGTCTAAGCCATATTGTGAAGGATGTTTGATGAGTGCACGAAGATAAGGGCAAAGGTAAGGATCATGACCATTGTTATTTATTGATCTTATTATGTCTTTATGGCCAATGATGTCTTTTAGATTGTCTTGAAAACCTTTGATAGATAATTCGAAACCAAAACTGTAAGCAGATGAAAGCGCTAAAGCTGCTTCGCCAAGATCGCCTCCGGGCAATGAAAGTGCTGGTAAATTGTCATTATTTTCATAGGTTCCACAGATGCATCGGCTTTGATGCGAAGTATCTGGATCTAAGTCATAACTATTTCTTCTAACTAACTCTTCAATATGGTGAACATTTAAATATTTTTGCATGTTATTTTTTTTACATTATACGACAGTTTAAAAAAAATTGATTTTTTAAAATAAAATTTTGTCGATGGATTTTACGCAAACTTAATATCTTGATATTAATTACTATAAGAAATAAATAATATTGACAATGCTACCAACATATATGCTTAAAATGTTTTCATTACAATCAATATTGAAATTAAAATAATTGAACAATAATGATACTATAATATTAAAGCTCCGAGTATCTATAATTTACCTTAATATATCTTAATATATATTTAGTTATAGTTTGATTGATTTAAATTTACCGTAATTTATATATATTATAATTACTATTGAGATAGGCTAATCTTTATTATTACAATTTCCTTATAATCTTTTTTAGGACTTATGTTAGAATGTTTGAGAATTCATGAAAATAAAAATTAAGCTTATAGATAAGACTCTTCCACTGCCCGCTTATCATACTGAAGGGTCGGTAGCCTTTGATTTATATGCGCGTAAAAATATCAGCGTAAGCCCGTGGAAGCCTACCATAATACCGGCCAATGTAATAATTGAGGTGCCAAAGGGTTTCTTTCTACTTTTAGCAAGTCGAAGTTCAACCCCCCTAAAAAAAAGTCTTATTGTCGCAAACGGAATCGGAGTAATAGATCAAGATTATCACGGCGATAAAGACGAGATTGGGGTTCAGGTACTCAACTTTTCAGGTAAACATGTCACTGTAGAGCGTGGTGAGCGTATTGCACAAGCACTGCTTGTACAAGTTGCAAAAGTCGTTGAGTTTGAGCTTGTTGATAGTATCAAGAAAAAATCACGAGGCGGCTTTGGATCAACCGGAAGAAAGT
>CAYNLS010000009.1:4910-8713 GCA_964398125.1 uncultured Gammaproteobacteria bacterium | reverse complement strand
TAAACATCCCGAGTATCAATATCTTGATCTGCTGGGTAATATTCTTGAAAATGGCTCGTATAAGAAAGATCGTACTGGTACCGGCACATACAGTGTTTTTGGCAGACAGATTAGATTTGATTTATCTCACGAATTCCCTTTATTGACAACCAAAAAAGTCTATCTCCGCAGTATCATCTATGAGCTTCTCTGGTTCCTTATGGGAGAATCTAATATAAAATTCTTGGTTGATAATGATGTCCATATCTGGGATGACTGGCCGTATCGTTTTTATAAAGAGGCCCAGGAAAAGGCTAAAAAAAACCCACTTACTCAAGCTGAATTTATTCAAAAAATCAAGGGAGATAGTGATTTTGCCGAAAAATGGGGAAACCTTGGCCCTGTATATGGAGTACAGTGGCGACACTGGCAAGATGGAAAGGGTCACGAGATCGATCAAATTGCTAATGTCATTGACACTATTAAAACCAATCCCTCCTCAAGAAGACTTATTGTTTCTGCTTGGAACCCGGCGGAGGTTGAGCAGATGGCTATTGCCGGACTGCCACCTTGTCACAGTCTTTTTCAATTCTATGTTCTTGAAGGCAAGCTATCCTGCCAACTTTATCAAAGGAGCGCAGACATGTTCTTGGGAGTGCCATTTAATATCGCCTCCTACTCGCTTCTCACCATGATGGTAGCACAAGTCGTTGATCTTATACCGGGTGATTTTGTACACACTTTTGGTGATGCTCACATTTACAAAAATCATGTGAGTCAGGTCAAAGAACAGCTTTCTCGAACACCAAGACCGTTCCCCAAACTCAAACTCAATCCCCATGTGAAAAACATCGATAGTTTTAGTTTTAAAGATTTTACTCTGGAAGATTATAATCCACATCCGCCAATTAGAGCTCCAATAGCAGTTTGAGATTATAAATGTAATATAGCAAAATAATAATAAATAGAACATAAAGTATCAAAATACATAATCGATTTCGTTCAATTTATAAATACAATTTTTATGAAAAAACCCACAGTAAGCATAGTTGTCGCCCTTGCAAAAAAGAACCGAGTGATTGGAAAAAACAATAAACTCCCTTGGCATATTCCAGAGGATCTCAGACACTTTAAACAAGTCACAGAAGGCCACCCTGTCATCATGGGAAGGAAAACTTATGAGTCCATTGGCAGACCGTTACCAAATCGTACAAATATCGTCATCTCCAGAAACAAAAATTATAATGCTCGCGGATGTATTGTGTTGTCATCTCTATCTGAATCAATAAAACTAGCAAGCCAAAAGGATAAGGAGGAAATCTTTATTATAGGAGGAGGTCAAATATTTGAAGAAGCGATCCATATAACAGACAGACTGTATTTAACGCTGGTTGAAGGTGATTTCGATGGCGATGTCTATTTCCCAGTGTATGAATCCTTATTCACAAAAGTAATTTCTCGCTCAGAACACAAATCAGACCGTCATAGATATACCTTCCTTACCATCGTAAAATAATTGACAAGTAATTTACTGTCATAAAAATCCAAAATAAAAATGTCAATGATTTTGACAAAACTGCCATAAGTCTTATAAGTCGGATAAGACTTATGGCAGTTACTTTGCTACAATGAATACATGGCCAGCCGAGTATTTGTGTACGATCCTACAGTCAAAGACCAGCAAAGTAAAGTGCGTGGAGTTGGTCGATATATACAGACAGTTCAGGAGAATCTGCCGGAATTTACTTTTGTCTCAGATATCGCAAAGATCCCAAAAGACAGTATCTTCATAAATCCGTTCTTCAGCATGATACAATGGCCTCTTTCTTTTAGTAAGATTGCAGCAAGACAAATTGCCGTAATACACGATCTTATACCGCTCAAATACCCTCAATACTTCCCTATCGGTCTAAAAGGAAAATTTTATCGATTTCTGAATGGATTTTTTCTCAAAAATTATGATTTGATTGTCACTGATTCTATCGAGAGCAAAAAAAGTATTATAAATCTTTTAAAAATACCGGAAAATCAGATCAAAGTGATCTATCCCACGGTATCGCGTATTTTTTTACCCCATCTTGATCAAAGTGGGACTAGTCATGAACCATTTCATAAAATTCAGGGGCATTCTGTGGCAGATTTTAGCGGTATGCCTACAAATGCCTTAATAGAGCATCCGGACTTGAAAAATCTCGAAAATTATATTATCTATGTAGGAGATGCGACATGGAATAAAAACCTGCTTAATTTCATGCAGGCTATCAAAATTGCAAATCTGACGTGCGTTTGCGTTGGCAAAGTTTTTAAATCAGAGGCAAATCAAATTTCAAAAAAACCCCATCCTTGGCAAAAAATGCTTTATGGCTTTTTGAAACAAATTGCGAACGATCGTAGATTTATCATACCGGGCTATATTTCAGATATAGAATTATTGGCACTTTACAAAAAAGCTAAAGTCAATGTGCTTGTATCTTACGATGAGGGTTTTGGTCTCTCTTACATTGAGGCCGGTTTTGCCGGTGTTCCATCAATACTATCAGATATTCCGATTTTTCATGAAATTGCCAAAGATGCCGCTGTCTTCGTCAATCCACAAGATCCCAAAAATATTGCCCAAAAAATTTCTGAGCTTTATTACGATAATATGACCAATGAAACTATGCGCATCAGGGCTTTTTCAAGATCACAAGATTTTAGTCCGATATTATTTAGGAATCAATGGATTGAGGTTGTCCAAAAACTGGCGTGAAAATTATATCTATCTTATGATCGATCTGCCGACATATATTTTTTTATCAATCACCTACTTTCTCACCATGCATCTTGCTCTTTCGACTACTCGTGAATTTCACTTTTTTGAAGGCATTACCCTATTTTCAATAGGTGGCATCATTGGAGCGGCAACAGGATCATATATTACCGGTTTTGTTTTTGCGGTCGTCATGCATCTCATGTTTTGGGGGAAGGGAAGTGATTAGTTTTTTTCATTAAGAAGATTCTGATAATAATTAATGTCTTCTTCTTTATAAGTCGGAGCAGGTGTAGGTTCAATTGTTATTGAGATATTTGGTTCGATCAAAAAATACTCAAGCCCGCTACTTAATTCATTCATAATCTTTCCATTAATAATTGGAGTAACCTTCCACCTAATAATCCCTGTTCCAGCAACCATTTTTGCACGTAGTGCTTTCACTGTAATTTGGAAATTAGAATTTTTCGAGTCTACGCGATATATTTGCGAACAGTCATCGTATATCTCCAAGCCTAAGCATTCAAGATAGTTAAGTCTGAAGGTTGAATTTGTCTGTAATGATTCCCAGGAAAATTTTACAGTTTCATCATTGATTTTTTTATAATTAATCGGACTTAAAGGAGTAATACGTTTAGATAATGCAGCTTTTTTATCAATCTGAACAGATTTGTCTGCTTGCTTTTCTAGATTCAAGATATTTATATTAGGCGACTGTTGAATAAATACTACTATCGAAGCTAATATAAGCAATAAAATGATGACTGATATTATCAGTGTTCTTTTTCTCATAAATCTTCAAAATAACTGTCAATAAATTCTAAATTAATTGCATTTGTTGAATCAAGTTCCCTTAATGTCGATATTTCCTTATCTTTCATAAGTCTTTCCATTGGAGCCTTGTTAGAAATTTTAAAAGTAGCATTAATAAATCGTGGAGTACCGCCAGAAAATTCTATGATTGGATTGTCCCCTTGAAATGCACCACCCCATCTATAATCTGAATCAACATTGAATTTATGTGGTGCATATATAAATAATGTATTATTAAATACTTCATTGCTGTTAAAACCAT
>CAYNLS010000009.1:0-4900 GCA_964398125.1 uncultured Gammaproteobacteria bacterium | reverse complement strand
TGAGCCAGAGGTAAATTTTTCGGAAGTGACTAACCGAACATTATTAAGATTAAAGAAACTTTGCCCATCTCCAAGTTTTGTTATAAGATAACCAGAAGAAACATTGCTACTAATTTCTCCGTTTGTGAGATTTACGTTCACGGGCACATTGTTTTGATCAAGAATAAACATAGATTTTATCTTATTAATTATTCGTACATCTTGTAAATTTGCTGTAGCCGAAATTAAAGCGATTCCAACACTTGCAGAAAGATCTTTATGTACTCCTTCTATGCTTAGATTGGTTCCTGATATGACGGATAATCTACCAAATACTGAATCCCATGATGTGTTCAGCATCTTTACATTATTCATATTGACCTTAGATACCACGCTGTAAACACCTGATAATCCTTTTTTTGCGCAATCTGTTGGATTAGCGTTGTCTACAGGAGCGCAGGATATAACATCATTGCTTCCGTTTATTGTTACATTTTCTAGTGTTAAAACTGATCTATCCTGTACAAAAATATAAGCGTTCTCTTCACGTAATACCTGATTTTCTCTTGCTACACCGGCAGTTAGTTCAATATTTTTTAAGGTTAAATTTCCTCCATTTTGCACCAATACCCCGATAGCATTGTTTATATTAAATCTTTTGTTAAAGCCAACTAAATTGTAAGCCGTTATCTCAACCATTTGGTTATCTATCACAAGTGATGGGTTTAGAGTTATCTCCTTTGTGCCAAATCCCGAATATACGCTATAACCTGTCGGCAGTGGGCTTCCAAATAAATCTTTTTCAAGAATTATTGAAAGAGCAATATTTTTATTTTCTGTAACAAATTTAATTAACTCAGACTTAGAACTCCCGCTACAACGCTAAACTCCCTTGTTCCCATCTAAAGATACTTGTGTAAAAGGTGTTTGTGGCACCGGCGTATTTGTTATTGTTGGAGGAAGAGATAAACTTGGTGTTGGAGAATTAGTTGATACTGTCGTTTGTATTGGTATTAATGTTGCCGTTGCAAAACGCTTTGGTGAAACAATCGGAGTTGATGAAGGAAGTTCTCCAGACTTACTTTTCCAGTAAAAATATCTGACACCGCTAAATCGATTACCAATCGAAGCAGTACAATCTGCATTTACACATTGAGCTACTTGCCACTGGTATTTCTGTCCGTTTGTGAAAAATTTAGCACCAACACTTTGAGTATATAAGTCATCAGCAGTATAAGCATAGACATAATGTGACAATCCTAATATTTTTATACGATTTGTCTTATTTGAGACTAGTTCAGTAATTGTCATTAGATACCATTCATTGTTTGTCTCCGGGCAAGGTGTAAAAGAAATGACTTCAGAGGTATTGGTGATGACTCTCTCATCCTGAGGATTGACAAGTCCAACAGTGCATGGTGATAGTGTTGGAGTCGGACTCGCGCTAGGAATTGGAGTTTGAGTTGGTTGACGAGTTGGTGTTGCAGTGGGAATTGATGTACTTGTGGGTCGAGGTGTTTGGGTTGGGATACTGGTTGGGGTGGGGCTATTAGCTTGGGGTGTTGTTGGAACTGGAGAGCTGGTTAAGCTGGGTTGTCGAGGCGTGGCAGTTGGAGATAATCCGACTATCCCAGTTGGGGTTAGTGTTACAGATAGGCTCGGATTTAATGTTAATGTCGGAGTTAATAAAGTTGAACTAGGTGTCGGTGTGCTTGTTGCCTGTGGTGCTGTACCAGTTTTTAATTTACAGATCCCGTTCTCGCTATAGCCGGAACAACATGGATATGCGCTGTTAACTGCAACGTTGTTTGCCATGCACGCCGTATTTCTCACAAGATCATGTGAATATCGAGGACAAGTCGTGCCAGTACGCTCTTGTACCCAACCAAGTGATGAGGCGTTAGCATTTGATTTATCACAATAAAGAAAGACTTTCATGTTTGTATAAAATCCTACGTCAGTTGAAGTTATAGAACAAAAACCATGGGGATAAATCGCGCTTCCCCATGTGCAGCTGCTTCCTGAGGGTGAGGGTTGTGGCTGACTGGATATTTGGGGAGTTGGACTATTGGTCGGCAAAAAGGGATTGTTTGTCGGATAGATTTGACCGGGTTGAGTTGGTCCTCGTGTTGGCTCGACACTTCGTGGTGGTGATGCATTTGCGCGCTCGTATCCGCAAGCCAATGACCAATTGGGCTCTATTGTTCCATTTGCAGTAGTGTCCCAACATGAATAATTATCAATACCATTATCGCTAAAATCAGCACAATATTCCCAAAACCTACAACCGCCATAACCGCACCCATTGTTTTGTTGAATATTGCATTTACCACCACACCCTCCTTGGGTTGAACAAATAACAGAGCTTTGAGCTCGAGGAGAAGACCCTTGTCTTTCTTGAAGTAAATTATTCTCAAAAAATTGAATTAAAATGATTCCTACAAGACTCAGAATCAAAATAAAAATCTTAATTTGATGACCAGTAACTCTTTTTTTTACTCCGTCTATAATTTTTTTTAATTTCATGAGCTGATATTTTCAGTGTAGACTATTCTGACGGATAATCAAGAATCAGCTTAAAGAAAACAGTCTGCGAGCATTATTGGTTGTATTTTTTTTAAAATCATCAATATCAATCCCACTTAGTTGTGAAATAAATTTGGCAATCACGGCAATATTTGCCGGTTCATTTGGATATTTTTTTTCCGACTTCAAAGGTTCGGGTAATAAAAAAGGGCTATCTGTCTCTAAGACTAACATCCCGAGAGGAACTTTTTTTATAAATTCTTGCTTTTTTTTAGAATAAGTAATGTCTCCATCAACTCCTATAAATATATGATGTTCTTTGGCAAACTCAAGGAGTATCTCATCTGGTTCGCAACAATGAAAAACCGTCCTATATTCAAGATCTTCTACCCATTTTTCCCGCAAAATTTGCAAGAAATCGTCGCGAGCTTCCCGATTGTGAAGAATCAAACTCTTTTTAAATTTTATTGTAAGATCAATCTGTTTTTGAAAAAGTTCTTTTTGAAGTCCCAAAAACCGTAAATCAACCTGGTAATCTTGATAAACTGTATTCTCATAGGTATGATTATCGAGACCTATCTCCCCAACCGCAACTACTTTTGGATGTGATAATAATGATTCTATTGTCGTAATGTCATCCTGAAGGAGCATTGCGACTGAAGGATCTACTTTATGAGATCCTTCGCTTCGCTCAGGATGACGAGAGAGGTATTTATAAACATGATGTGGATGTATTCCAACTGCAGCATAAACCCCATCAAGATTGGCAACAATTTCAACACCACGTTTTGATGTTTTCACGTCCGTTCCGGGTACAACTATATTTTTCACCTCCGATTTATGCGCTCTTGAAACTACCTCGTCTAAATTTTTTTTAAAAGCTTTGAAGTTCAGATGGCAGTGGGTATCAAACATTTCATGTATAGTATAATATAAGATATGACCATCTTCATCGGTGCTGATCATCGGGGTTTTGAACTTAAAGATCAGATCATCGAGTATCTTCAAGCAAAAAACATACGTACCGAGGATTTGGGAAATTATGAGTATGATCCGCAGGATGACAATCCCGTCTATGCTCAAAAGGTTGCTCAAGCCGTGCTACAAAATCCTGATGAACATCTGGGCATTGTGATCTGCGGCTCCGGAGTCGGCGTGTCAATTGCCGCAAATCGTTATAAAGGGATTTATTGCGGAATCGCCATAAATCCCGATCAGGTTAAAAGTATTAGGGAACATGACCATATAAACGTACTTTCGCTTGCGGCCGACTATCAGACGTTTGATGAGGTAAAAAAAATGATTGACATATTTATTGAGACACCAAAAAATCAGCAAAAAAAATACGCAAGAAGATTGAAAATTATCGATCAAGAAATCACAGAAAACCATCATGTCCGTATATAAACTCCGGATTGATTCTTTTCAACTATTCCAAGAAGCTCAAGATTTGACAGAAACGGTAGGATGACCACAATCTGCGCTTTTAATTTCTTCCCTATCTCATTTGCAGTTAATGCTTCATGCTCTAAAATTTTGATTATCGACTTTTCCTCATCGCAAAGTTTAGATATCGTTGAATCGTTGATCTTGTGAGCTTTGTAAGATAGAGAAAAAGCCTCAAAGATGTCTTGAACTTTGGTCACAAGAGTCGCCCCATCTTTAATAAGAGAATTTGGGGCTTCCGATTGATCGGATGTTATCGGAGCCGGTGGCGCAAAGACCTCTTTCCCCTGTTCAAGAGCACACCGAGCGGTGATGAGCGATCCCGAGTCTTTCTGGCCTTCGGCAACAAGCACGCCACATGATAGACCAGAAATTAATCGATTTCTTGAAACAAAAAGTCCGGGAAGCACGGTCATATCTGGAGGAAATTCGGAGATCACGAGACCGCCATTTTTTATTATTTTGTGGTACAAATTGTGGTTACTTTGAGGATAAATTATGTTGACTCCGCATCCTAAAAAAGCGATTGTCCGACCTTGAACCTCAAGCGCGGATTCATGAGCTATCGTATCAATGCCATGTGCCATACCGGAAACTATAGTAAAACCGGCGCTTGCAAGCTCATTTGAAAAACGCTTTGTTATCTGTACTCCATATGAGGTTGGTTTGCGCGTCCCGACAATCGCAAAATAACGAGCATCTGTAAAATCATAATTTTTTAAATCTCCTTTGACATAAAGACATATTGGTGGATCGTAAATCTGATTTAACGGCGCAGGATATTTTTCATGATCACGTGTTAATACGGTAATATTTTTTTTAGTATAAACTTCAAATGCTTCCTTTGCTTTGAATTTTCTGCGAAAATCCGTAAATTTTTGAGCAGTTTTTTGTCCAATGAGTGGGATTAATACTTTCTCAGAAGCAAGATATGCAGTCTTAACATCCC
>CAYNLS010000008.1:16283-18175 GCA_964398125.1 uncultured Gammaproteobacteria bacterium | reverse complement strand
CAAGAGCGTAGTCGAGACAGTCGGTTTTTTTTTTTTTTTATATCATCAATATAGTGAAGATGCCGATTTCTGCGAACGTGCGAAACTAAAAAATATTCCTCTTTTTTTTGATCCAACTTTAAAAATCTGGCACAAAAATGCGCAATCGACCGAAGGATCAGGTTCTCCCGTTCATCAGAAGTTTCAGAAACAAGGCCGCCTGCGCTTTGCTATGAAGTATGCACCATGGAGGACAAAGCTCCATATTTTAAAGAATTATTTTTTGAATAGGCTATAAATTTTTTTCTTCACGTTTTCAATATTCAAAGTAAAATAAATAATATTTAATGAAGCGAAAATAAATATTATCCAATGCTTCATAAACAACTTCTGGTCTGTCCAATCTCCCAAAGTAATAAATGGATAATAGGACATAAGTAAACCGAAAAGAAAAATTTGCAGATGATCTATGATCTTTGGATAAACCGGTAGAAAAACAAACAGCGTCAAAAAATACCAGGGTTGAATCGCAAGAGACAGTGATAAATAAGTTAATAGTCCAATAACCCCAATAATTGCAATGTAATTCAGCCAATGTTTTTTCTCCTTTTGCCAGACCACAAGAGGTAGTGTTATATACTTAATTCCGCCGGACATTAGAAACAAGATACGCCCGATCCACTCACGTTTTTGCGAAAGATAATAAAATCCCGCAATTGCCAAACTTACTCCGATAAGATCATTGTGGGCATTGACAAGTCCTTCAATAATTACAAATGGATTTGTCGCAAAAATGAGCGCAGATCTTTTATCAACTTTTTGTAGATAAAAAACTCCGATAAGGTAGCTTGCGATAAATAGTAACTTAAAGAATAGAAAATTTAAAAGGAATTTTCCGAAAGCGAGATATGAAGGAATTATCGTCAGTGGTAAAAATGTTGGGCCATAGGGGTATGACCTATGTACCCAGTGCATAAACCTTAGCCAATCATCTTGAGGAAAATCAAGCGGTGTTTTCAAATAAGGATTTTGATGATAATAAGTAAAAATTTTCGCATCAAAAATATAGTTAAAAAAATCGTGCGACAAAAAAGGGTAAGAAACCACAATAATGAACGAGATAAAAACTGCAAGAGTAAATGGACTGATGATTTTTTTCGATCTCCTGATAAAAACAAAATGAAATAAAAATAATAAAATTACTATAGTCAGATACAAATACCACGATGTCTCTCGCTGATAATATCCAAGTTGAAGAAATGTATCCTGAAACGTTCTCCACCAAGAAGCATTTACAAGTGTTATATTTGGGTCCATCAACGCATACGAATATGTACTTAACGCCGTTAGAACAATGAGGTAGACGACTGTGAGAATCATGTTATTTTTCTGTAATTATTGAAAATGAATTATTTTTCGCTTTAAGTTTGTAAGATAAGTTTGCTTTACGATAGTTTTCGACAATACCGTTTCTTATTATTAGAATAAAATTTTCCCTCTGATCAAATACTTTTTGAATTGTGCCTATGTCATCAGATTCACGAGTGTGTTCGAGCACCAAATGATCGGTATAAAATACTGCTATAGGAACATAGTCGCGATCGATCAATAAATTAGTTTCTTTGGTCAGATATTTAACGCTAGTTTTTAAAATATCAACTTCGTCAACAACATATCTTGATGACGGGATTACTTCCAAATAAAAAATTTTGACTTGAATCACAGCAAGAATCAGAAACGGAAAAATGTAAAAATTCTTTACCACTAAAAAAATATTGTTAAAAGGCAATTTAAATTGATTCAATAATTTTTTCCCTATATAAATACTTAATTCTAATAAATGATACGATCCTACTGAAATTACCAATGCCAGTGGCGCATAAGTTGGAATGAGGTGCCATATTTCTGTTAGC
>CAYNLS010000008.1:3502-16273 GCA_964398125.1 uncultured Gammaproteobacteria bacterium | reverse complement strand
GTCCGAAAATTTTATGTAAATATTCCCAATTATTAAATTTCTTTTTCTTTGCAAAGAATGCTAGTCCATATATTAAATATCCGAAAGCTCCTACAGACAAAATTGTGAAAGTAAGCTGCCATATGTAATACCATTTACGCACTCCCATGTGCAGATAAAACAACGGAAGCTGCCACTCAAGATGAGTTAAAGTTGCAAAATTTAGTTCTCTGTTTCTTTGACCGATATTTATGAAATGTTGCTGATAAAAATCAGAGTGGGTGCTCAACTGATATTGATACCACGGAAATACAACGATGTAAAAAAGGATTCCGCCTAATGCCAAATACAGTAAATTTCGCGGTGATCTAAAAACATAAGGGAATATAAACCATAAAATTAAGACTCCTGCAGAAACACCGGCGAGTGTTTTGGTCATGATGAGTCCGGCAAATAAAACCATGCACAAATGAAACCATCTAAACGATTTGGTGCTTAAATAGGCTGTAAATACTGTGGCAATATAAAAAAATAAAAAAATTGCATCTAAATTACCTGACCTTGCTCTCAAAACATACCAAACACACGTAGCCAGTATCATCCCGGCTACAAAACCGATCTCTTTCTTTTTGAAAGCAAGCTGGCCAAATAAATATAAAAGTATTACTGATAAAACACCTGCTATAGCTGATGGTAATCTTGTAGAAAATTCACTGACTCCAAACAATTTGTAAGAGATTGCCATAAGCCAAAAACCCATGGGAGGATGGTCAAAAAACGGTTCACCATTAAAGGTCAGGTTTACCCAATCATTTGTTTTGAGAATATCTTTCGCAATCGACGCATACCACGCCTCGTCCCAACTATAAAGAGTTTGATAATCAAGCCGGTAGAAAAACAACCAGGTAGAAAAACCAAAAAGTATGTATAATAAAAAATTGTTTTTTATATGTCTAATAAACAACGAAGATTTCTTCACGTATTCATTTTTGTAAAAATAATATTGCTCTTCTGCTATTCTAAATTAGTTACTAACTATTTTCAAGCAGTTAGATTAGTACTTTTTTGAAAAAATATGCCTTTTACAAAAACACTTTCAATTTTTTATAGACAGAAGTGGTTAATTTTGCTTACTCTTGTATTCATCATCTACTCCTTTTTCCGATTTACCAACATAGATCAACGCATTCCATTTGCATGGGATCAGGAACAGTTTTCCAATCAAATTAAAGGAATTATTAAGGACCGCGACTTTACTCTCCTCGGTCCACGCGTTACAAATGACCGTGGTTTTTATCTGGCGCCATATTTTACTTATTTGTTAGTTCCCTTCTACTACATTTTTAATCTTGATCCGAATGCTCTCATTCTATTTATTGTAGTTTTAAATATTTCCTTTTTTGCTTTATCTATCTGGACTATCAAAGAAATCTTTAGTATCAAAAATTCTATTGTCTTTTTATTACTTTGGGCAATAAACCCCATACTTATTAAATACGACACCACTCCGTGGTGGCCAATTCTTATACCTTTAGGGGTTATCTTAACAATCTACTTGCTTTATTTAATAGTTAAATCACCTAAAAATTTATTATTGTGGTCTTTATTGGGAATCGGCCTCGCTTTTTTCTTTAATATGCATTTTCAATTTATATTTATAGCGATGTTCGTCGTCACTTTCTTAATCACTCATTACAAACTCAAGTTGATAAATCATTGGGTTGGACTAATTATAAGCCTGATGAGTTTTTTGATCATGTTTTTACCACTTGTCATCTTTGATATTAGAAATGATTATTTAAATACAAACTTACTTCTTTCATTTTTTAATGATAAAGTATTGAACGATCAGCCTTATTATCAAGCTTGGCAATCTGTATTTACGAATTTTATTTACCCCCTGTTCGGTTGGAATAATACAACTGCTGTAATCTTATTTTTTGCAGTTTTTACGGCATTGTTAATTTACTTAATTAAAATTAAAAAAAAATTTGTTAAAACTCTCTACATTTCTACACTTGTATTATTGATAATTACAGCACTTGGTTTTTCGTTATATGGAATACGTCCTTCTGAATATTATTTTGTATATCTTTACCCATTTATTTATATTGCCGTTGTCGATTTTTTACTCATCCATCAGAAATATTATCTAATCTACTTCGTAGTAATATTTTTAATAATCATCAATATAACCAGCTTAAAAAATTCACTTAATAATGAACCATTGGGCCTTCATTTCAAAAGAAAAGTAGCAGAAAGCATAGTTCCTTATGCGATGGATAAAAAAGTGAATATCACATTTGATATGCCACTTGGCGCCAATAATGGCTATATATATCTACTTGAGATTTACGGCGTTCATCGCAGCGGTGACTGGAACGATCCATTGATTATCATTCGTTCCCCGCCACAAAAGGACGATATCATCTTTCACGATATTTATAGCGATATCGGCGTACGTATTCCACCTGAACTCAAATAGTCTTAAGTAAATTTATACGATAAGAAGAAATGGTATACTTTTTGCATAGAAAAGCTCATAGATATGAAAACCCAAACCTGTACCGTCATCATCCATACCCACAACGAAGAAGATAATATTATCGAATGTATTACTTCTGCAAAATTGCTGACAAGCAACGTCATCCTGATTGACATGGAAAGCAGTGATGAGACCTTAACACGGGCAAAAAAAAATGAAGCCGAAGTTTTCAGTTTTCCTTTTTCAAATTATGTTGAACCGGCGCGTGAATTCGGTATAAAAAAAGCAATCACGCCTTGGGTGTTTCTTCTTGATGCAGATGAAAGAATCACAAAAGAACTTGCTGAAGAAATAAATTCCCTAACTACTAACTACATCGGCTCGACGAAGCTTTCAGCGAAGTCGGCTCAACTACTAACTACTCACTACAAAGTTCCGCGTAAGAATATTTTCGGAAATAAAAAATGGTTGCAACATGGAGGTTGGTGGCCGGATCACCAGATAAGACTCATTAACACAAAATATTTCAAATCCTGGCCAAAAGAAATTCACTCAACGCCACAAATTGATGGAAAATTGGGTTATTTAAAAAATCCGATTAAACACTTTTTCCATGGCGATTTAGAACAAATGGTAAAAAAAACAATCATTTTTGAAAATATCGAATCCGAATTACTTTTTAAAGCAAATAAAAATGTGAGCACGCCAACTTTTTTCAGAAAATATTTTGGTGAACTTTATCGAAGGCTTTTTGTTAAAGTAGGATTCTTGGATGGGCCTTTTGGCATCATCGAGAGTATTTACCAGGCATATTCAAAAACGATAACTTATATATTTCTCTATGAAAAGAAAAACAGTCGGTCTTTATGATCCATATCTTGATACTTTGGGAGGTGGCGAACGCCATATACTTTCTATAATTAAAGTTCTATCTGATAACGGTTATGATATTGAGATATTTTGGGATTCCGATCTTGGTTTACAAATCAAAAAAAATTTAAATATCGATTTTACCACCCCTGTAAAATTTACAAGAAATATTTTTAAACATCGCAGCTCTCCTATCGAAAAAGCAAGGACGCTCAGACGCTATGATAAATTTTTTTACGTGACTGACGGAAGCTATTTTTATTCTTCGGCAAAAAAAACTTATATTTTCTGCATGGTTCCGCAGCAATCGCTTTACAATCGCAGTCTTATAAATCGCATGAAAACCTGGAACAACACTTATCTTGCAAATTCTAAATATACACAAGATTGGCTCAAAAAATGGGGTATTGAGGCAAAACTTATTTATCCTTACATACAAGATGATTTCATAAAAAATGGTCAATCATCAGCAAAAAAACCGATCATACTTTCTGTCGGACGCATGTTCAGACACTTGCATGCCAAACGTCATGACATTGCGATTCAATATTTTTCTTCGCTTCAAGAAAAATAGTCTGAATTTAAAAAATACAAACTTATTATTGCAGGTCGAGTGCTTTCTGCAGATAAAGATTATTTTGAAGAGTTGAAAAATTTGGCACGCGGCAATGAATCCATATCGTTTTTTCCAAATTGTTCGTATGAAAAACTTCTTGAGCTTTATCGTGACACCTCATATTATTGGCACATGACCGGTATTGATGCAGATATTCAAAAACATCCGGAAAAAGCAGAGCACCTTGGCATCACCCCACTTGAGGCGATGGCAGCAGGTGCGATAGTTTGCGGATATAGTGCAGGCGGAATACCGGAGCTGATAAACCACGGAGAAAATGGTTATTTATTTACGGAAAAAGATGAACTTATGGACATCATGATTTCTTCTGAAAAAAACGTGAAAAAACAAAATATTGTCCGTGCTAAGGCTAATGAGTTTATAAAAGACAATTTTTCATATGATGTATTTTCGCAGCGTGTTTCTGAAGTTATTTTAAAATAATGAAGATATCTGTAGTCGTTCCGGTTTACAAAAAAACGGAAGAATTTATAGCCAATCTTAGGCACAATTTACCACATCTTGAAAACTGCGAAATAATCATTGTCAATGATGATCCGGAAAAATCTATAAAAGACCGACTTTCGAGTTTTAATAAAATCATTCTCATCGAGAATAAAAAAAACAAAGGATTTTCTGGTGCTGTAAATATCGGAGTGAAACATGCAAAAACACAGCTAGTCATGCTTTTAAATTCAGATGTAAAACTTTTTGATAGAAGTTATGAAAAGGCAGCGAGACATTTTGAGGAAAAAAATATTTTTGCCGTAAGTTTCGCCCAAAAAGAAAAAAATTATCGAATCGTTGGTAAAAACAGAATCTACTTTAAAAACGGTTTTTTCCAGCATGATTTTTCCAAAGATCTGAAATTTGGACAAAACGGTTGGGCTGAGGGTGGGGCATGTCTTATAGATCGGCAAAAATTTGAGAGTCTTAATGGATTTGATGAAATATATAATCCTTTTTATTGGGAAGATATTGATCTTTCCTACCGAGCTTGGAAAGCCGGATATACTGTGCTTTTTGAACCGCAGGTTTTGGTCGAACATCATCATGAAACTACCATCCGCACTTTTTATAGTGTAAAAAAAATCCGCTCGATTGCTTTTAGAAATCAACTTATTTTTATTTGGAAAAACATTCATGATATTAACAAATTATTTTCACATATAATTTTTCTGAAGTTATACTTAGCATCATCACTCTTTAAAGGACATTTTGAAATTATTAAGGGATATTTGAAAGCCGTTTCAAAACTAGGCGCAATTATCAAAATGAGAAAAACTGTTCCACAAATTCGCACCGACGATGAAATACTTGAAATCTTTTCTTGACCATAACTCAAAAATTGTTCTTGCACTATCCGTAGTCATTGCGCTTGGATTACATATTTATAATTTCGGCTTTCCCTGCCTGAATTCTGATGAGGTTTCATTTGCTTATAATGGCTACTCTATCGCAAAAACCGGTAAAGATGAATATGGAGAGTTCATGCCCCTTCGGTTCAAAGCATTCGGAGAAAACAAACTTCCGGTAACAATCTACACAATCGCCCCATTTGTTGGATTATTTGGAATGAATGAATTCACGGCAAGACTGCCTTTTATAGCAATTGGAGTTTTAGCGCCTCTAATTTTTTATTGGTTATCGATAACATTTTTTAAAAACAAATATATTGGTTACATCGCTGCGTTTCTTGCCGCATTTTCACCTTGGATACAGATCATGTCACGTCATATTCATGAAAATATCATCATGCTTTTACTTGCTTCAGCGATATTGATATTTTTTGCGAAACTCCAAAAAAACTTTAAATGGAAATACGTCATCATAATTTCGATCTTAAATATCATCGGATTATTTACCTATCACATCGGGAAAACACTTAGTGTCTATTCGTTTATCGTGCTTTTGTTTATTTTATTTAATGAAAAAAAAACTTGGCAAAAGTGCAATTATAAAATCTGCCTTAATCTTCTTACTGCCAGTATTAATTTTTCTCTGGACGGAAATATTACAACCCACAAATAGGGTAAACAATCTTTTATTTACATCGAATGAAGGATTTACTTTGAAAATTGAAGAGCTTCGTCGTGAACATGATGTCCGTTTACTTCACAATAAAATTTCACAATCAGCAATCACGCTATCGAATAAATATCTAACGTATTTTTCGCCCGAATTTCTGGTTATAAAAGGCGACAATAATGAACGTTTTGGTATGAGCGGCATTTCACCAATCACCGCTGTGGAATATGTTCTATTTTTTATTGGGATTTATTTTCTTTTTTATTTATAATTACAACATAGGTTCTTACTTCTATCTTTTTTACTGATGACACCGATAAGCGCTGCATTTTCTTGGCAGGATTATTCCATCACAAGATCTTTTGTCATGATAATTCCGATAATTTTATTTGCATCTTACGGAGCATTTAATTTAATTAATGAAATCAACGGAAAATTATTAAGATGGTTTTTGATCGCAGGAATTTTGATACTTTATGCATTTTTCCAATATTTTTCTTGGGATTATTACTTTTTTCATTACCAAAATAAGCCTCAAGCTATTTCTGCTTGGCAATGTGGCTATAAAGAACTGGCTAAATATATTGAAAATACTTACGACAAAACCGATCGTTATTACATCACAAAAAAACTGGGTCAGCCGTATATTTTTCTACTTTTTTATCTACAATATGATCCCGCAAAATATCAGAAACAGGCCCTCCGACTCGGAGGGCAGGCACTTAGCGCTCCTGACGAATACGGATTTGGCCAAGTAGAGAAGTTTGATAAATTCACATTTTCTCTGGAAAACAATGAGGAAAATAAATCATCACTATATATAACCACCTCAAAAGAAGATGAGTTAAGTGGTTCAAGAAAGAAACTGGATACAATAAATTATAATGACCATGAAATATTTAATATTTATGAGTAATATTAAATCATGAAGAATAAAGATGTCTCTCCAACTCAGCGAATGTTGAATACCTGGGCAATTGTCGTCATCATCTGGAGTGTATATCGCGCATATGTCAAAACTGATCTTCCTTTGTGGTTTGATGAGCTTATCGCAAAGCCGCTAGTATTTATTGGACCTGTCGCTTACTATATTTCCCGTTATGAAACTCATGGTTTTTTTAAAGGTCTTGATCTTAAAAAATCACTTCCTGATTTTATTTTTGGGCTAAGTCTTGGAATAGCGGTTCTTGGTTTGAGTTTGTTTACATTTGGCTCACAAAATGCTTTAACTTTGCCGTCGGTGACCATAATTTTATACTTACTTGGTATTGCCCTTGCAACAAGTATTTCTGAAGAAATTTTATCGAGAGGATTCGTCCTAAAAAGACTCTTTGAAGAATCAAAAAATATGATAAGCGCAACATTTTTTGCCAGTTTTCTTTTCTTTGTCTTACATATCCCGATATTATTTACAAATAAAGACATTTTTGGTGTCACTCTGATTCAAGTTATGGCAACAGACCTTCTCATGAGTTTCGGTATTTCACTAATATATTTGCAAAGAAAAAACCTCATCATCCCCATACTCATTCACACGTTCTACACTTTCGCTTTGTATTTGGTGATGTAAGATTAATCGCGCAACGTATAACGTGTAACGCGAAACGTAATAAACAATTTTTGAGCGAAGTAATCAAAATTTACGAGATACCATGCAACATTCCACTCACGACAATATAAGATAAAGTGTCAACTTTGCTTGGAATCGAGTAAATTTTCGGTTATGAGCGAAAAAAATAACCTAATCTAAAAAGTCACGAAGTTTTCTTGCTCTTGTCGGATGTTTTAATTTCCGTATTGCTTTTGCTTCAATTTGCCGTATGCGTTCACGTGTAACCTTGAATTCTTTTCCTACTTCTTCAAGAGTTTTTGGCTTACCGTCTTCAAGACCAAATCTCATAAGTAACACACGTTTTTCACGCGGTGAAAGTGTTTCAAGTACCTCGCCAATTGCATCTTTCAAAAGTTCTTGCGAAACCACATCATAAAGATTGGGCTTAGATTTGTCAGCAATAAATTGTTCAAGGGTCGCCTCTTTATCATCGCCAACCGGAGTTGATAATGATTTTGGTTGCTGGGAAATGCGCATCAAATTTTCTGCTTCGTCTATTGAAATGAGCATGTCTTTTGCAATATCTTTTATATCCGGATCTTTTCCGTGTTGCTGCATGAGCTTTCTCTGTGTTTTATAAAATCTGTTTATTTGATCAACCATGTGCACTGGAATACGAATTGTTCGTGATTGATCGGCAATTGCGCGAGTGATTGCCTGACGTATCCACCAAGTGGCATATGTTGAAAATTTGAATCCTCGTCTCCAGTCGTATTTTTCTACACCTCGAATGAGTCCCTTATTTCCTTCCTGAATCAGATCAAGAAATGACAGACGTCTTCCTAAATATTTTTTGGCGATCGAGACTACAAGACGCAAGTTGGATTTTATGAGTCTTTCTTTTGCGCTTTCGTCACCTTTTTCATTTCGTTTTGCAAGATCTATTTCTTGTTCGAAAGATAAAAGAGGAGTCCGACCAATTTCTTTTAAGTATTTTTTGATTGGATCTAAAGATTCACCGTGTTTGCCACCGACAAGTTTTTCGAGTTCTTTTTCGATTTCTTCGGCGGATTTATTTGCATCGGATTCATCACGTGTTGATATCGTCTCAAAGATATCTATCCCCTTTTTAAAAGCAAGATCAAAAAAATTATCGATTTCGGGCACGTGCTTTTCCGGTTCAGGATAGACGAGTAAAATATCATCTTGTACAAGAAAGCCGTCATCCGCCCCTTGTTTAAGCAGTTCTTTTATATTTTTGGGCATTCGATTAAGCATAGTTTTTAGGCTACATTTTACACTGTTCTTAACATTTTTTCTATTTCTTTTTTATCGAGACTTCGCAATGAACTGTGATAGATTTTCAATATCGATTCGTTTTTCTCTTCATCAAGTTTTGAAAGATCGGCAATTTTTCTTCGTAAACTTTGTTGTTTAAGTTCATAAACTATATCCCATATCTTCTCTTTTTCAAATTCATTGATACCTGATGCGAAAAGATAAGTCTCATCTGCAACCGCGGCAAGCTCGGCCGGAAGGGAACTTATGAATGCATTAAAATCATGTGTTTTGTCAGTCAGAGCAAATGAATAGAAACTACTTATGATTTTTTGAAGGGCTGGAATTGAAAAATCTTCTGGTGTGATAATAGAGTTTAACACCGAAACCAGATTTGTCCAAGCTTTATGTTGAAACATATAGCTTAGTAAATATTTTTGGATCATATCACGCCTGTCTTCGTTTGATCTTTTTTTGGGAATAAAAGACTGTCGTTTTACTTTCGACTTTGACGACATGATAAGACGTTCTATGCTTCGGGGAGTGAGATCCAAAAGAGCTGATAATTTTTTGACGTAATGAGCTTGAATGATCGGGTTTTTTATTTGCTTGAGATATTGCACCATCTCTTCACCCAATTTTTTCTTGTCAAAAGGTGTATCTTGCGGATATTTCTTTTTGGTAATTTCGAATAAAAAATCATAAAGCGGTACGGCCGAATTAAGGTCTTTTTTAAATGTGATTGGATCTTTCCGCACAGCTTCATCAGGATCTTTACCTGAAGTAAACTGCACAACCTGAATATCAAAATCGAAAGCTTCGGCTTCGCGAATACCACGTTTTATTGCTTCGACGCCAGCAGCGTCGGTATCAAGCGCCAGTGTGATTCTTTCAGTGTAACGTTTTAACAAAACAAGTTGCTCTGAGGTCAATGCCGAACCTTTTATTGCAACGATATTTTCAAATCCCGCCTGATATGGGGCTATAAGATCAAATTCACCTTCAACAACATAAGCATTATTTTCTTTACGTATGGCATCACGAGTAAGTTGGATACCATAAAGACTTTCCCGTTTATGATAAACCGCAGTTTCCGGTGTATTTATATACTTTGCCATCTTTTCTTGACTATCCATGAGTCGTCCGGAAAAGCCGATCACATTGCCTTTGACATTTTTTATGGGAAAAATAATACGATTTCTAAATCTGTCATAAATTCGACCTCCGGATGAAACCACAAGACCCGCTTCAACCAAATCGTAATTGGTATATTTTTTTTTCAAAAGAAAATGAATAAGAGAATCCCAAGACGATGGAGCGTAACCAAGTTCGAACTTCTCAATGATCTTTATATTAATACCCCGATTTTCAAGATAAGCCAAAGCCTTAAGTCCAAACTGGGTGTTATTCAAAATGTATCTGTAATATCTTGAGGCAAGATTGTTCATGGAGTAAACTTTCTCGCGTTTTTTGCCAATTTCATCACTGACTGCCGAATCTGTAAGTTTGACTCCCACTTTATCAGCAAGTTCTCGCAAAGCCTCGATAAAACTTAAGTTGTCAATCTTCATTAAAAATTCGATGACATCGCCACCTATCCCGCAGGTTCCAAAACAGTGCCAGATCTGCCTATCCGGGGAAACTACAAAAGATGGGGATTTTTCAGAATGAAAAGGACATAGAGCTTTGAAGTTTCGACCGGATTTTTTTAGCTCAATATATCCTCCAATAAACTGGACAATATCGATTTTCTGCTTTATCTCTTCAATTTGATCTTCCATAAAATTGCTTCAAACTTTACAATGCACCCTCTTGCTTTCTCGTTCTCTTTACTATTATAATTGTTCTAATGCTATATATATACTTAGATACGCATCAAATCAAACTTTTGCAGCTCAAAAAAAGTCTTCTTGGTTCTTATGAGGCTGCGTTTTACAAAAAAATATTTGACACTGATCTGCTTGAAAACGGTTTACCAAAAAATATCGATGTCATCAACTCTGCCGTAAAAAAAACACTTGAACTTATTCCGGAAACCCCTCTTCGCGATCGTGATGTTACACTTATCATGCCTCAACCGCTATTTATTTTCTTAAGAGCTGATATGCCGGTTGATATCACTACCTCAGTCGTTGACTCATATGTCAAGGAAAAACTGCAAACCGAACTTAAACTCAATGCCGAGGACTGTTATTATAGCTATTTTATACAGGAAAGTGAGGGTCAAAAAAAAATCATACTGTATGGAATCCAAAAAGATACTTTTCAATCAATTTCGCAACCTTTTACTCTTCTTGAACTAAAATTACAATCAATTATTCCTGAATCGCTCGCGTATTATAAGCTTTTTGAAAAAACTCTTCGTGTAAATAAAAAAGAAACAATTTGGTTTGTAAATTATGACGATGCTTCACTAAACGGTTATGTTTACGATTCATTTGGTCTTTTGGAGCCTGACCGATTGAGTTACTCAATCGCTGACGGTGAAAAAATTGAGAAAGTTCTTCAAAAAAAAGCTTCGGAATACACTGCAAAAAATATAAAACTCAATCGCCTGATTTTATCAGGTCAAAAGGCAGCAAAAGTCAGACAAGATACATTCACCAAAGATGTTGGAGTCTGGACCAATCCCCTTTTTAGAATAATTCCCCATTTTTATAATGATTATCTTAAATTACTCCAGCATGAAAAAGCTCCTGTGCCAATTTTGGAGCACGATGTGATGCTTGGCGCATTTATTTTTTCCTTAGAAAATAAAAAATTTTCACTGGTACAGACAAAAAAATCAACTCAAGCATTTGTGAAGTCTGCGGTGGACATTACTACAAAAAAAATACCGTGGAGAGGAATAATGCTTTTTATTATTTCCTTTGTCGTCACATTTATAGGTCTATATTTTCTCTCAAAAATGAATATCTTTGGAAAGATGAGCGAGTTTAAATTACCATCGCTTTCAATGCCAAGCGTATTTACTAAAAACACACCCACGCCCGTTCCTTCACCTACACCTGAAGGACCTACTCCGACAACTGTACCTACAATCGATCGCGCGACAGTACGCATCAAAGTATTAAACGGCTCGGGTATTCCCGGCAAAGCTTCTGATGTAAAAGAATTTTTAAATAGCAAAGGATATGAAGAGATTCTCACCGGAAACGCTGATGCTTTCGATTATGATACAACGGTTGTACAAATTAAAGAAGAAAATAATTCTGAACTGAAAGCTCTTATTTCTGAAGATATCTCATCACAAGTTGCTAAACCCACTTTTGAAGCACTTGATACAGAGGAAGCTTCCGATATCGTCATTCTTGTCGGAACAGACTTCAAGTAAATAATCTTTAAGCGAGTAATCAAAATTTACGAGTTTCCATGCAATCTGCCACTCACGACTATATTGATAATGAATGACAACTTTGCTTGGAACCGAGTTAAATTTTCGGTTACGAGCTAAAATTTACTTCAGAATCTGGAACTATAACTATATAGCTAATATGGTATGATATAAAGCTATGGAAGAACGTAAAGCACAACTTCATGAAAAATTTGAGCAGATCAAATCTAAGATGGATCCTACATCTATAAAAGAGGAAATTGCCAATCTTGAAGCACGCACATATGATGCTGATTTTTGGAAGGACAGCAAAGCCGCAGCAGATGTGATGAAGCGTATAAATGCAATGAAAAAAGAGATCGAAGACATCGAGATGATGGAGTTGCTTCTTGGAGAGAACGACCTGAAAGAAGCGGAAAAACTGATAACTTCTTATGAGATACACCTTTTTTTATCGGGCACGTACGACAAAGGAGACGCAATATTTGCAATTCATGCTGGGCAAGGCGGTACCGAAGCTATGGACTGGACTGAAATGCTATTTCGTATGTATACCCGTTTTTTTGAAAGGAAAGGTTGGAAATGGGAAGAAATTGACCGTGTAGCTGGTGAAGAAGCTGGGATCAAAA
>CAYNLS010000008.1:0-3492 GCA_964398125.1 uncultured Gammaproteobacteria bacterium | reverse complement strand
CATAGACTGGTAAGACAGTCTCCATTTAATGCTGATAAACTCAGACAAACGTCATTTTCACTAGTTGAAGTATTGCCGATGGTTGAGGATAATGCAGTTCAAATCAAAGATGAAGATATTGAACTTCAATTTTTCCGTGCCGGGGGTCATGGCGGACAAAATGTAAATAAAGTCGCAACCGCGGTTCGTATCATTCACAAGCCAACTGGCATCACGGTTTCATGCCAACAAGAACGTTCACAAATGCAAAACCGTGAAAATGCTTTAAAACTTCTTCGAGCTCAACTTTGGGCACTTGAAGAACAAAAAAAGGAAAAAGAAATTGCCGCATTTAAAAAAGATAAAATGGCTTCTTGGGGCAGACAAATCCGCTCGTATGTACTTCACCCATATAAACTTATAAAAGACCTTCGCACAGACCATGAAGACACGCAGGTTGAGCGCGTCCTAGACGGAGAACTTGATGAGTTTATCGAAGCATTTATCAAACGCCCGCAGTCCCAAAAATAATCTCCTTCACCCCTTGCCCGCCGATTTGGGCGGGCTTGCTTTTGAATTTGAAAATATGGTATCCTAAGAGTCTATGGAACCAAAAAATAAAAGCATGCTTCATGGAATCGATGAAAAAACTACAAGCCCAGAAGTTCCCATAATGGGAAAAACAGACACTCTCTCAACACAGGTGGTCGCAATGATAGTTGTAGGCGCAATCATTTTGGGTGTTGGCAGTGGATTTTTGGGCAATATGGTCGCCTCGGGTATGAATTTTGGATTGGCAAACCAATCTGGAGATGAAGAATCATCCGGTTCCGCAAAAGAGTCTGCTGGAGTCATGGACAAAAAAACATTCCCCGATAACGCAGAAGGACTTTTGAAAGAAGGCGGTATGGAAGGAGAAGGCAGCTATCATCTTGAGCGCCCGGGCGGTAAATCACAAAACGTATATCTGACTTCAACTGCAGTCGACCTATCGACCTTTGTCGGAAAAAAAGTGAAGGTTTGGGGTCAAACATTTGCTGCTGAAAAAGCAGGCTGGCTCATGGATGTTGGATATATCGAGGTTACAAAATAAACCAGCTTATGATCTTATTTCAAAATGTCACCGTCAAATATCCCTATGGCAATCTTGCTCTGAATGATGCAAGTTTTGAGATTGCCGATAACGAGTTTGTGTATTTGGTTGGACCGTCAGGCGCCGGTAAAACCACAATTTTAAGACTTCTTCTTCGTGAAATCATGCCGGCGTCAGGCCGGGTGATTGTGGACAATGAGGAAATATCTTCAAATAAATATCATACTCTTACTACTCTTCGACAGAAAATCGGCATAGTCTTCCAAGATTTTCGAATTCTTTATGATAAAAATGTTTATGAAAATATTGCACTTGGCATGCGAATCAAAGGTTACTCGGCATCAGAAATAAAAACTCAGGTTGTTGAAGCGCTTGAGCTCACCGGCATTTCAGAGAAAATTTTTATGTTTCCGGCTCAACTCTCGGCAGGCGAGTTGCAACGCGTCGCAATAGCGCGAGCTGTGGTAGGTGACAGATCTATAATTCTTGCCGATGAACCCACAGGCAATCTTGATCCCAAAACCACTTGGGACGTAATGAAAATATTTAAAAAACTTGAGAAAAATAAAACAATTCTTTTTGCGACTCACAACACCGATATTGTCAATAGTATGAAAAGGCGTGTCATCGTGGTCAAAAACGGTGCAATTGTCAAAGATCAAAGAAAAGGAGGTTACGAACTATGAACGAAATCATAACCTCTCTTCGGCGTACACCATATCAAACATCGGCGGCTTTTTTGGTGCTTTTTTTCACATTACTACTTTCCGGGATTCTTTTTATCTCTTTGAGTTTTATACAAGGCTTGCTTTCATATGTTGAGACGCGACCCCGCATCATTGTTTATTTTCAGATAAAAGCCGATGACGCCGAAATTCAGGCTGTTCAAAAAAAACTTGAAGCCACAGGTAAAACCGAGAAAATTGAATATGTCTCAAAAAAGGAAGCCTACAATATTTATAAAGAATTCACAAAAGACGATCCTGTTTTACTTGAGATGACCTCACCCGATATTTTGCCGGCTTCACTTGAAATTGACGCAAAAAGCCCAGAATACTTACCGGTGCTTGCAGATTTTCTAAAAAATCAACCCGGCGTAGACGAAGTGGAGTTTCAGAAAGATATTGTCCAAAATTTATTAAATCTGACAAGAAATATCAGACGCTCGATTCTTGTATTTTTCGCTTACCTTCTCGTTATGTCAATCATTGTCATGGCCACAACCACGTCTTTCAAGACTGCTCTGAAAAAAGAAGATATCTCCCTACAGCGACTTTTGGGTGCGACTAATTTTTATATTAGACAACCTTTTATCGCGGAAAGTGTGTTTTTGGGATTGTTTGCCAGTATCTGTGCCAATGTCAGCCTGGCAATAATGTTATTTTCTTTAAATTCTTTTTTAAGTGTATTTTTGGCGGGACTGCCCGATCTTACTATAAGTGTTATGAATATGTCTTTACAGGTCTGGCCGTTTAACCTTATGTTCATCATCACAACATTTGGCATAACGACGCTGTTTGGACTCTTCATATCGCTTGTTGCCAGTCTTGCCGCAACAAACAGATATTTATGATAAAAAAAATCATACTTTCCATTTTTGCAATTGCGATTGCTTTATCGGTATTTTTTTATTCCGACATATCGAGTGTCGCTCAAGAAAAATCAGATGAACAAGCTAAAGGTGATTTGCAAAAAAAAATAGAAGAGTATGAAAATAAACTCTCAGATCTTCGTAATCAAAAAAATACTCTTTCTTCACAGATTCAATACATGGACACGCAGATTTATCTGACCGGACTCCGCGTTGAAGAAACAACAGCCAAAATTGAAAAAACCGAATACGAAATTGAAAAACTTGATGGTTGGATCGGAGACCTTGATCTTTCACTTGACGAACTTTCCAAAACGATGATCGAGCGTATCACAGCGAGTTATAAAAATAGAAAAGCTTCTGTGATCGATATCGTTTTCAACTCAACTTCGGCTTCAAGCATGGTCAACAAACTTAAGTATTACGAAGTCGCTCGCGAAAGTAATAAAAAAATTTTACTAGAAGTTCAAGAAGCAAAATCAAATTATGAAGAACAAAAAGAACTTCGGGAAAAAAAGAAAAAGGAACTGGATGAGCTTCATGAAACTCTTCTAGTTCAAGAAGAAGATCTGAAAAATCAGCAGGTTGCAAAAAGAGATCTTCTTGAAAGAACACAGAGCGATGAACAAACATACCAACAACTTCTTGAAAAAGCAAAAGCAGAATATGCGGCCATCCAACAAATCGTTGCCGGCGTCGGTACTGAAACGTATGTCCGCGATGTTACAAAGGGAGAAACAATTGCTTCGATCATTGCTGGTCCATCATGTAACTCGTCTGGAGAACATTTACATTTTATAGTCAAAGAAGGAGACAACGTGGTTGATCC
>CAYNLS010000007.1:0-18245 GCA_964398125.1 uncultured Gammaproteobacteria bacterium | reverse complement strand
ACTAGTGATCAGCTTCGCGAACTTTTCGCCCAATACGGTGAAATAACAGACGCAGTTGTCATCAGTGATCGAGATACAGGTCGATCAAAAGGATTCGGATTCGTGACATTTGCTACCGAAGAAAGTGCTCAAAAGGCAATGGAAATGGATGGCAAAGAAGTCGAAGGTCGAACAATCGTCGTCAACGTCGCAAAACCTCGTGTAGAACGTGGTGGATTTAATAGAGGCGGAGATCGTGGTGGATGCCGACGACATAGATAACATCAACCAAACAACCATAAAAGGGGTGTGTATGAATTTAAACAATTCCGCTATACACCCCAATTATCTTTTCGGTCATCTCCTTAAATGAAAATTTCTTCATAATATCGGGGTAATGAAATTCTTGAGGATTATTAAGAAACATTGAAAGCTTTTCTATTATATCGGCTGTTTTATGAGGATTAAAAGAAAGATAACTTTCACCTAACGTTTCATGAAAAACCGCCAGATCAGAGGCTATTATCGGAGTGTTAAAATAGGCTCCTTCAATGAGAGGTAATCCGAAGCCTTCTGAAAAACTGGGATTAATCAGAGCCAAGGCATTTTTATAGAAATACACAAGATCGCTCATAAGCCCGGTATGATAAAAATGGATGTTATCGATGCCGGTTTGGGCCACGTCAGCCTGGAGCTTATCTGCGAAATAATTGTCGGGACCCACGAGCACTAGATCGACATTGTTGCGGTCAAGCTTTATAAAAGCTTCTATCAGGCCCTCTACATTTTTATGGGGATAAAAATTGCCGATGTAAAGAAAAAACGGCTTTTTAAATTTTTGTTTTAAATCTGTGTTCTCTGTCGCCTGCATGAGGCGATAACTGACGCCTTCATAGATGGGCATGATTTTTTCCTCGTATTTTTTACCGTAAATTTTCACTATCTGATCTTTGACAAAATGCGTTGGAGTGATGATGGTATTTGCATTTTTGACTTGTGAGCCAAGCACGTATCGAAACGCCTGATGTTTGAGTTCGTAAGCAAACCAGGGCAAGGTCGAGGCACGTCCGGTTTTATTTATGAGAGGCGTCACGTCATGAATGGTTGCAATGAACGGTCGTCGGTAAAGCACCGGATAACTAAAATATGTAAAATGCATGAGATCCAGATTGTCATTCATGAGTGTTTGGTAAAAAATGCTCTGCTCGGCAAATGTATGCCACTTGGCATTCACGATACGTTTAACAAATTGATTACCATGGAGTTCGACTTGCGAGGCGTCTTTTTTCATCACATAAACATAAAATGTCATGTCTTTGGGCACCAAATCCTGCAAGTAATAGAGAAAATTATTGAGGTAAACTCCGACTCCGGTTTGGAAATAAAGTCGCGCGTCTATGCCTATCTTTTTCATAGTTGTCAATCGTCATTCTGAGCCCCGCCGTTAGCGGGATAAACTCCGCGAAGAATCTCGTTACTTTTAACGGGATCAGGATGACTGGTTAGGAAATTTGTGATTTTAGTTTAATTAAATTATAGATAAGTTGATTTACGACTTTGGGATATTTTGGCGCATAATGCTTTTCATAAAAAATTCTCATTGCGTCATAAAAATATCGGCGAGTTTTCATAATTACTGCCTTATCGGTTGTCCCAAGTCCGCTTTGGTATTTGAGATGACGCACTATAAAATCGGGGTAATAAATGATCTTGTAACCCGCGTCTTTGATACGAAATGATAGATCAAGGTCTTCGCCATACATAAAAAAATCTTCATCAAATCTGTGCACTTTTTCAAAAATATTCTTCTTAACTAAATAAAATGCTCCGCTTGGAGAATCGATCTCGTGAATTTTTGAAACGTCAAGATGAGTCAGATGATAACCGCCAAATAATGCATTAAGAAACGGAATCGGTTTTGTGATCTTCTCAAGTCCGCTGTAGTAACAAAATGATCTGAAAATGGTTGGAAATCCCCTGTGCGATGCCGGATCAATACGACCATTTTCAAGAACAACTTTGACAGTAAGGACTGCAAGATCGTGGTCGGACTCAAAAAATGTTATCAATTTTTCCCAGTCAATTTTTTCTATCATCACATCTGAATTTAGAAAAAGAATATGTTCCCCTTTTGCATGACTGGCAGCTTGATTATTACCACGAGTAAAGCCCTCATTTTTTTCATTGAAAATGGTGACCAGAGAAATATTTGACGAATTAAAACTATTTTTGTATTCGGTCAGCATTTCCCGACTGCCGTCTGTTGAAGCATTATCGACAACAATGATTTCGGATTCGAATGATTTTGCAAGGGAAAGACTGTTGATGAGAGTTCGCAGACACTGTTTGGTGATGTCTCTCGTATTATAAGAAAGTATGATGATTGAGAGTTTGGGCATACAGTACTTATAATATCATCTTTAGCGTTTCGGTGACTGCTTTTGTCTGCGGGCTTTACCACCGGTACCTACTTTGCGTCGTTCACGGACACGTGGATCTCGGGTGAGAAGTCCTTGAGTTTTAAGAATAGGTCGATATTCATCTGATGCCAGGCAAAGTGCGCGCGACACGCCAAGCACGATCGCTTCAAGCTGACCGTTGGCTCCGCCACCCTGTACTTTTATACTTACTGCGAATCTGTCGGCATTATTTGTGAGAGTCAATGGCTGCATATATCTTTTTTCTTCATAAGAATGGGCAAGTGTTTTTTTTGCCGGTTGATTATTTATGATCACATCGCCGCCCTTGATCTTCACACCCTTGAGGGTGATACTACCCTTGGTGACAAGATAGAGTCGCACACGGGCAACCGATTCTTTGCGGCGACCGACGGCTTCATAATATTTGACGTCTTTAGATTTTTTTGGCATTTTTTATTTCTTGAAAATTTTTATTTGTAATTTGTTTACCCTCCGAGTCGGAGGGTTTAGAAATTAGGAATTAGAAATTGGAAATTTGTCTTTGTATGGATGCTCCGCGCCTTCATATATAAAAAGTCTGGCAAGTCTTGGGTCACGGAATTTATTTTTTGGCAACATGCCGACAACCGCATGGCGTATGATCTCCCGTGGATTTTCTTTTTGCATGCGTTCATAAACGACGCTTCTTTTGCCTCCAGGATATCCCGAATAATAAGTATATGTTTTTTCTGACTCTTTTTTACCACTGACTTTGATATCTTTTGCGTTTATGACGACTACATAATCCCCTTGATCCAGATAAGGAACAAAGGTGACTTTACTTTTTCCGATGAGATCTTTTGCGATCTGTGTCACGGCTCGTCCGAGTGTAATTTTTCTCACATCAACCAATTTCCAAGATCTTGCGACCTCTGATTCCTTGATTGCCCGAGTTGATGGTGTTTTTTGTACCATGTTAATTATTTGGAAACTTTTTCAGCTTTATGCTGATCCGCCGTTTTAGGCGGAGCTTTTTCTGTCTTTGGTTTTTCAGCACTCTTTTTTGCGACTGGTTTTTCGTCCACCCACTTTACGACAATCGGATGCGCCCATTCAACACGAGCTATCATGGCGCCATCGGTCACACGCTCATTTAATCTGACTACGCGCACATAACCACCTGTCAATTTTGAAAAGGTCTTCCCCACCTGATCAAACATCACATCATGAACTACTTTATTTGGAAAAAACTTCAAAAGATAATTTTTATTCGCTTCTGATTTTACACGACTTTTGGAAATTACGCGCTCAAGACTGCTTTTCAAAGCCTTTGCTTTTGAGTGTGTGGTCGTGAGTTTGGCATTTTGCAAAAAATTCAGCATGAGTTTACGAAACAACATGCGGTTTGCATCTATGCCGTATCCGAATTTTTTTATTTTAACTCTATGTTTCATAAAAATTATTTCAATTCTACTTCCATCTTTTTCAGTTCTTCTTCAATGAGATCTATTGATTTTTTGCCGACACCTTTTAGGTTACTGAGATCTTCCCGTCCTCGCTGTATGAGATCGGCGACTGTTTCGATGTTTTCTCGAAGCAGCGCGTTTATGACGCGAGATGGCAAATTCAATTCGTCAATGATGGTTTCATAAACTTTTGGATTCTTTTTTTCAAGAGCGAGAGCGGCTTCATCTTCATCGGTTTGAGAAGTGGCACTTTTCCCCTCAAAAATATTTTTAAAATGATTCATAAGTATCTGTGCCGTTTCTTTCATGGCTTCCTCAGGACTCATACTGCCGTTTGTCCAAACTTCGATGATTAATCTATCATAATTGGATTTTCGACCGACACGAGCTTCTTCAATCTTGAAATTTACTTTAGTTACCGGTGAGTATGAAGAATCGATTGCGATAAATCCTGTTTTAGCTTCTTTTTCTTCCGATGGCTGATATCCATAACCTACATCAACTATTGCTTCAAATTCAAGTTCGCCTTTGGCATCAGTCACTTCTGCTATATATTGATCGCCGTTTACAACTTCCACTTCTCCGGTGATATCTTTGGCATAAATCTTTTTTGCTCCTTTGGCACTAAGTTTTACTGTAAACGGACCTTGTGATGCATATTTAAATCTGACTTGTTTTAAATTTAAGACAATATCAAGCACTGATTCTTTGACACCCGGGATTGTCGTGAAAAAATGAGGTGCTTTGTCAAACTTTACATAAGAAATGGCCGCGCCTTCAAGAGACGCAAGTAATGTGCGTCGAAGTGCATTACCAAGACTGTTGCCAAAACTTGTGTGAAGCGGTTCATAAACAAATTTCCCGTAATTTACTTCACTAGTTTCAACGGAAATATTAAATATTGGTTCTAACATAGGAAAAAATATAAAATAACTATTAAATTATCGCGAATAGAATTCAACTACTAATCGCAGATTTACTTGTTTATCTATAAGTGAGCTGTCAGGCCGACCAGTCATAGTGCCTGAATCTTTTTTGACTTCGAGCCACGTGGGTAAAATCACTTCATTTTGAGTACGGTAAACATCAATATACGGAATTTTTTTTGATTTGTCTTTATAAAAACCGACAACGTCTTTCATAGATACACGATATGACGCAATTGAGACTCTTTTATTGTTGACACTGATATGTCCGTGTGAAACGAGCTGTCTTGCTGCTGCGCGTGTGGGAGCAAAACCAAGTCTGTAAACTACATTGTCGAGTCTTTCCTCAAGTAACTCTGATAAAAATACTGCCGTGTTGCCGCGTTTTCTTGAAGCAATCTTAAAATATCTTTTTAGTTGCTTTTCGTTGACGTCAAATGTGTATCGCAATTTCTGTTTTTCTCGAAGCTGTCTGCTGTGTTCTGATTGTTTTCTTCGGCCTTTTGTGCCATGTTGACCCGGCAATATATTTATTTTTTTCAAAAGATTAGCCTGAGATTTTGAGCCCGGAGTTTTAAGTCCGAGATCGATATTCTCTCTTCTTGACAATCTGTTTCTAGGTCCTGTATATCTCATAACTCAAATTTAGTAATTTCTAATTATTCTAATTGACCTAAATGTATTTATTAGAAATTAGATCAATTAGGTTAATTAGGTCAATTGTAATTTTTAAACTCTCCTCACCTTTGGAGGTCTGACTCCATTGTGTGGAATAGGTGTAATATCAACTATTTTACCGACATCAACCATTGATCCGCGGATTGCACGAAGCGATGCTTCGCGGCCCGGACCGATACCTTTCACAAAAATATCCGCTTTCCGTAAACCATATTCTTCGGTTGCTTTTTTAAGCGCTGCCTCTGTGGTCACGGTGCCGGCATATGGTGTAGATTTTCTGGTTCCTGAAAATCCATGCATACCACATGAACTGACAACTATCGTTGTACCTTTTTCGTCCGTAACGGTAACAAGAGTGTTGTTGAATGTGGCAGTAATATAAATTTTGCCGTTTTCGACATTTCTCTGTATTTTAGCTTTTTTTATAGGTGCCATATATTTTCAATAATTATTTTGTTGGGGTTGTTGCCGGTTTAGCTGGCGCTGCAGCTGGTGCGGCAGACGGCGCGGCTGCTGATTCACCCGTTGCTGCTACTGCTCCACCACTTGGCTGTCCTTCGAGCTTTGCCCATGTTTCCTTGCTCAATGCGCCAACTGTCTTTCGTTTACCACGTTTTGTGCGGGCATTTGAACTGGTTCTTTGACCGCGGACAGGCAATCCCAGACGGTGCCTTAGTCCACGATAAGAACCAATATCTTTTAATTTTTTAATATCATTATTTTGATCTTCTCTTAATTCTCCCTCTACTCTATATTCCTTATCTATTACAGCAACGATTGCCTTAATCTGATCTTCCGTCATATTTTTGACACGAGTGCTTTTGTCTATTTTTGTCGCCTCAAGAATCTTGTTTGATCTTGGCCAACCTATACCGTGTATCAATGTCAGCGCATAATCAATGCGTTTTTCATCTGGTAATACAATTCCGACTATTCGATGCATAATAATTTAAAATTCTAATTTAACCCTGCTTTTGTTTGTGTTTTGGGTTTCTTTTGCATATCACATAGAGCGTGCCTTTGCGCACAACCAACTTACATCCGCCACACAATTTTGTAACAGAGGATCTTACATTCATAAAAATTTAGGTTCTATAAACTATCCTGCCCCGATTGAGATCATAGGCCGTGAGTTCAATCCTGACCCGATCTCCAGGCAATATTTTAATATAATGCTTTCGCATCTTCCCTGAAAGATAGGCAATTATTATCCTTTTACTTTCATCAAGCTCTACTCGAAAAAGCGTATTTGGTAAATTCTCTACCACTTCGCCCTCAACAACAATGACCTCATCTTTCATAAGAGATATATTGTAGCATGAAACTACGTTAAAATAAAGGTTTTTTTGTCAGATACAGCAACAGTCCGCTCAAAACATGCAGACAGGCTTCTGTCTTCTGAAACTATTGACCAGGGAACTCCGGGTTCATAAGCAATTTTTTCAGATCCCATACTATATATTATCTCCAAAGCCATCACAAAACCTGATTGTATTTTATAAGTTTTCTCAATCCCACGATCTAAATAATTTGGTACATACGGATCCTCATGAAGCTCCCGTCCAATGCCATGCCCGGTCAAATCTTTTAAAATAAAATAACCGTTTCCTTCGATTTCTGATTGTATGAACTTAGCAATCGTGCCAAGATATTCGCCCTCCTTGACCATTTTTATTGCGCGTTCAAGAGTCGCTTTACCGGTTTCCAAAAATTTTGTCACTTTGTCCTCCACTTGTCCGACTGGCACTGAAATCGCATAATCGGTGTGAAACCCTTTGTAATATGCTCCGATATCAAGGGTGATGATGTCACCGGATTTTAATACCCGTGATGACGGCATTGTGTGTACTGCCTGTTCGTTGACCGGCAAGCATGTCGCGTATTTATATCCTTTAACTTTTTTAAATGATGCTTCGGCTCCGTATTTTGTCAAAAGTGTGTCTGCAAGTTCGTCAAGTGCTTTTGTGGTGACCCCTGGTTTTATATGTTTTTCTACTTCATCGGCAACTTTTTTTAAAATTTTACCGCCTGTTGCCATGATGGCAATCTGGTCATTGGTTTTCAAATTTATCATCTCTAGATCTTCTGTGTAAATTTATGAAAAATATATTTCCCGATATACTTCGTCAAGTTTATGATAAAGTTCCTCAAGTTCGAAGTTGTTTTTGATAAGATAATCGGCGTAGGCTATGGTCGGGCCCATATGAGTCTGGAGCATTTCGTCAAGATCGCGCTCTTGACCTCCTAAATTTGAGCGTGTTTTGCGGTTTTTGATTCTTTGGTATCTTTTTTGTTTATCTACATACAATGCCAAAATATATACTTCCGCTTTGGAAAAATTCTTTTTGAGATATTCGTATTCTTCCCAAGATCTCATGCCCTCGATGACTAAAAGTTTGTGTTTTTTTAATGATTCCTCGATTTTTTTATGACTTAAAAATGCCATTGCCTCATAACCGTATTTGTCTCGAAGTTCTTGTCGCACATTATGATGCACCTCAAGAGTGTTTGGCAACTTTTTGCTTTCAATTTCTTGTTTGACAATATCCGAGAAAGATATCACCGGCAGTCCGAGTTTTCTAAAATGATCGGCAGCTTCAGATTTACCGCTTCCTGGCATGCCGACAATCGCAAGAATTTTGTTTCCTTTTTGTTCCCAGGCATGTATTTGGTTTGCGATAACTTGTTTACCCAAAGATTTTAAAATTTCCTCGTTAACTTCTTTTATACTTTGCGTTCCGTCGATGGTCACCAATTTTCCTTCCTTTTTATAATAATCCAGCACCGGATTGGTATGTTTTTTGAAAAGTTCAATGCGCTTTTTTATCGCTTCGATTGTATCATCGTCACGTTTTTCATTGCGGTACGCAAGTCTCCACAAAGCTTCTTTTTCGGGAATACGTACATCGATCACACGATCGACGTGGTTTCTGAACTTATGCGCCTGTTCTATGGTGCGCGGAAATCCATCCAAAATATATCCCTTTTTATAAGCAGGTTTTGAAAGATATCTGTTTACGATTTCGATTACTTGAGCATCTGGCACAAGTTTTCCTGAAGTCATAAGAAGCTTCACATTTTTACCAAGTGGTGTTCTTTCTTTGGCTATTTCCCGGAAAATATGACCTGTTGAAAGATATGGAATCTTTAACTGTTTTGAAAGAAGATTGCCTTGTGTTGACTTACCAGAACCTTGTATACCAATAAGTACTATTTTCATAAATCAGACTGCATCAAAAACGTTAATCAAGTTTTTTTGACTCTTTATGCTTCCTTATAGTTTTGCATTTTTTACAAAATTTTTTGAGTGCCAATCCTTCGGTTGTGTTGAGCTTGCTTTTTTCAGTGACATAGTTTTGCGTTTTGCAGACTTCACAGATCAAACCGACTTGGACACGTGAACTTCGCTTTGCCATATTATTTTAATAATTGCTAATTTTAAGTTGTAAATTTATCGTAATTTTTCATGACCAGCTGTGCATCGATAGCTTTGAAAGTTTCAAGCACTACTGAAACCACGATAAGAATTCCTGTGCCACCGATCACAAGTCCGGAAATACCGGTAATTTGTGATACTATGGAAGGCAAGATAGCGATAAGTCCTAAAAAGATCGCCCCGAAAATAGTGATACGATAAACAACTCTTTGAAGATATTCCTTGGTTGCAGATCCCGGACGAATGCCCGGAATAAAACCGCCATGTTTTTGTATTTCTTCAGCAATTTTTTGAGGATTAAAAACTACAATCGTATAAAAAAACGTGAACGCGACAACCAAAATAAAATACAAAGCGTTATAAACAAAACCGCTAGGATTAAATGCTTGTGCTAAAAATACGCCGATATTCGCAAATGTACTATTTGGCAGATATCGTAGGAAATTACCGATGATTTGCGGAAAAAGTACAAAAGAGATCGCAAAAATGATTGGAATCACTCCGGCTTGGTTGAGTTTTAACGGAAGATAATTGTTAGCGGCCTGATACATGCGATTGCCTTTGATGCGCTTAGCATAATATACGGGGATTCATCGGATAGCTTCATTTATAAATACGACTGCGGCTATGACAAGTAGTGCGATCACAATAAACGCAAGAATATTAAATACTATTTCCGGATTAAACGTGGTCAGAGTGCGGCCAAGAAGCACGGGGATTCTTCCGACAATACCGGCAAAAATAAGGACGGAAATACCGTTTCCCAGTCCAAACTCCGAAATGAGTTCGCCCATCCACACGACGATAAATGTCCCGGCAAGAAGGGTCAGAACAAATGACGCAAACTCCAAAGGTGACAAAGTACCGATAACATTTTGATTGCGAAGCAATACATAAATACCGACCGCCTGTATAAGAGTGAGAGGGATAGTCAAAAATCTAGTGTATTGATTGATTTTAAATCTTCCAAATTCGCCTTCTTTGGTGAGCGCCTCAAGTTGGGGTATAACCATCGTCAAAAGCTGAATGATGATTGAGGCATTGATATAAGGACCAAGTCCGAGCGCCATAACCGAAAAATTGATGAGCGTACCACCTGAAAATATGTCAAGAAGTGATAAAAACTGACTACCGGCAAATATATCTCGTAACCTCGCCAAATCAATTGCCGGAACGGGAAGATATGCAAATATTCTAAAGGCCAAGATTATGAGTAATGTTACGAATGTTTTTCTTCGCAGCTGAGGATCCTTAAAGATTAGTGATAATTTTTGTAAATACTGTTTCATTGTACCGTACCCCCAGCCTTTTCTATAATACTTTTAGCTTTTGCAGAAACTGGTAACGCCACAGTTAATGCCTTTTCAATTTTACCATTTGCCAGGACTTTAACACCATACTTTTTTTGTCTTTGAGTAATGATTTTTTCCTTAATCAAAAAATCGAGATCGATAAGTGTTTTTTCTTTAAACTTGTTTAATGTGTCAAGTGAGATTAATACTGGTTTTGATCCGACGCTTTTATTTCGTCCGCGGCCGCGCAAAAGCGGGAATTTTTTCACCAGACGACCTTGTCCTCCTTCAAAATGAAGAGGGATTTTGCCACGGGCTGCCTGATGACGAGTGGTCCCGCGACCTGATTTAGCTCCAGTCCCGGAACCCGTGCCACGACCTACCCGTTTTTTACGTTTGTGTACTGTGCTTTCTAAATTTGAAAGTGTATTCATGTATTAAAATAATTTACGATTTTTTTCGTCCAGAGGACGATCCGCCTTTTCGGCCATCGGCTGACAGGCCTTTGGCCTGGGCGGAAACTTTCTTTTCTTCGACTGGATTTTCCTGTTTTTTTTCGGCAACTACTCTTGGTTTCATGCGTTTTATTGCTTCCATGACAGCATATGCATTGGTGATCTGATTTCTTGTACCGATGATTTTACCTGAGGCATTGTTGACACCCGCAACATCCAGGATCACACGAACTACGCCACCAACTTTTAATCCTGTTCCAGGCGGAGCAGGCTTCAAAAGTAAAAGAGCGGCTTTATATTTTAAAAGTATCTGATGTGGTAATGTATCATTAAAAATCGGCAACTGTATCATGTTCTTTTTTGCCTGTGTGATACCTTTTTGGATTGCCGGCGGGACTTCAAGACCACGACCTAAACCAAGTCCGACTTTACCTTTTCCGTCACCAACCACGACAAGAGCCGAAAAGGAAATATAATTACCACCGGTCGTTTTTTTGGAAACACGACGAAGATGCAAAATCCTTTCGTTAAACTTTTTGTCTGATTGTTGATTATGTCTACCTGTCTGCATTTATTTCAAAAAAAATATTAACATTACACAACTATTTGATTTTCACGTAAACTTTCAGCAAATGCTTTGACGCGTCCGTTATAAGAAAAACTGCCGCGGTCAAAAACTACTGCTTTAATCTTGTTTTTTTTGAGAAGCTCAGCAAGTTGTTTGCCGACTTCTTTGGCCTGGATCATCTTTGTACCTTTTATTTTTGCTGCAAAACTACTTGATGAAACTATGGTTTTACCTGAGGCGTCATCAATGACCTGTGCATACAAGTATTTGTTTGATCTATGCACACTCACGCGTGGTCGATCTTTCGTGCCAAAAATCTTGGCGCGCACTCTGGTTTTGCGACGATTTGCCCTTATAATATTTTTGTTTACCATGATAGTTTTTTAATATTTTTATTCTGTCTTGACTTTTTTACCAGGTTTAATACGTATTCTTTCACCTTGATAACGGATACCTTTGCCTTTATAAACATCGGGTTTTCTTATTGATTTGATTTGATATGCAACTTGTCCAACCAATTGTTTATCTCCGCCTGAAACAGTAATTACATTTTCTTCTGTTGTCAGTTGAATTCCGGCCGGTGGCTGATACACAACCGGATGTGAAAAGCCTACCTTAAGCACTATACCCGTTCCTTGCATTTTCACATTGAAACCCGTACCTACAACTTCAAGTTTTTTTGACCAAGGTTTTTCGATTCCGGTCACCGCATTGGCGATAAGACTTCGAAAAAGTCCGTGTGCCGCTTTTTGATATGAGGAATCTTTTGCTCTTTTTATGAGTAATGTGTTCTCTTTTTTCTCAGCTGACAAAAATTTTGGCAGTTTAAATGACAAACTGTCTTTCATTCCTTTTACGGTTACAGTTCTGTCTTGAATCTCTATTTGTGTTGATAACGTAAGCGGAATTGCTTTTTGCCCAATTTTTGACATTTATTTACCAAATTTCAAATAATAACTCTCCACCAATTCTTTGTTTTTTCACTTCGGCTACAGTCATCACGCCTTTTGACGTTGAGACTAATGCTGTTCCCATGCCTCCCAAAACCGGTTTAACATCTTTATAAGTGGTATACCATCGTCGCCCCGGTGTTGAAAAAATCTTGACATCAGTCATCGCAGATACACCGTCTTCATATTTAAGATTAACCGCGATAGTCTTTTTCACTTCTCCCTCAATCTTATAATCTTCAATATAATTAAGAGACTTAAGTTTGACGAGCATCGCTTCGTTGAGTTTTGAATAACCCACCTCGACATTGTCTCTCTTTGCCATGTATCCGTTTTTTATTCTGATTATAAAATCTGCAACAGTCATATAAAAATAAAATAATAAAATTAGGTTTTCTCAGCAGTTCTCTTGGTGACTTTACCGTGACCTCGAAACATACGAGTCGGGGAAAATTCTCCAAGTCTATGCCCTACCATACCTTCTGCTATATAAACTTCTATAAATCTTTTTCCATTATGAACTGCCAGTCTGTGTCCGACAAAATCAGGATGAATCTGCGATCTTCTGGCCCAAGTTTTTATAGGATCACGACTTGATCCGGCCTTCTGCTTTAATACTTTTTCGTGTAATTTTTCGTCAATGTATGGTCCTTTTTTTATTGATCGTGACATATATTTACCAAGAAACTTTTTTAACTCCAGGTATCTCGCCTTTTAATGCTTTTTCTCGAAAGCACAAACGACACAAACCAAATCTTCGTATATAACCTCGTGCTCGTCCACAGAGCGGGCAACGGTTCACTTGTCGAACCTCAAATTTTTGTTTTCTTTTAAATTTTACTTCATCTGATGTTTTTGCCATGTATTATAAAAAATTAAATAGTATCTTTGTGAAATGGTATACCCATAAGCTCAAATAACTTTTTTCCTTCTTCTTTGTCTTTCGCACTTGTAACTAGAGTTACTTCCAATCCTCGAATTTTGTCATTTTTATCATATTCGATCTCAGGAAATATTGTCTGCTCGGTAAATCCGATATTGAGATTACCGTGCTGATCTATAGATTTTGGCGAAATTCCCCGAAAATCACGGAGTCTGGGAATGACGATATTGATAAGTTTATCAAGAAACATGTACATTCTTTCTCCGCGCAAAGTGACTTTCACTCCGATTGGTAATCCTTTTCTGATTTTAAAAGCGGCTACCGATTTTCGCGCCAAGGTCACAACCGATTTTTGTCCGGATATCTGTTCAATCTGTTCCTGGACTTTTTCAATTGCTTTTTTATTGATGAGCGATTCTCCGACGCCTACATTAATCACAGTTTTCTTTATTTTTGGCACGGCAAAGATATTCGCCATTTTAAGCTCTTTCATGAGCTTTTCTTTGACTTTCGAATTGTAATTATCTTTTAGACGTGACATTTAAAATAAAAATTTATATTCTTTTATTGCACTTTTTACAGACTCTATATTTCTTATTGTCAACAAGTTCATAACCCACCCGAGCCGGTTTCTTACACTTTGGACAAACCAGCATCACATTGGAAATTTTAAGAGGTCGAGGTACTTCGACTATTCCTCCCTGCGGATTACTTTCCGATTTCTTCATGCTTTTTTTATATTTATTCAGAGTCGGCACAAGTAATTTACTTGATTTTGGATATACTCTATCGACTTTCCCTTCCGTACCTTTATCTTTTCCGGTAATAACTACAATGGTGTCGTTTTTTTTAATTTTCATAAAAGATTCAATAAATTTCTTCAGCTAAACTCGCTATCTTATTAAAACCGTTATCCTTAACTTCGTGACCTATGGGTCCGAAAATGCGGGTACCCTTTGGATCTTTGACTTCTTTTGATGCCAAAATCACACAGGCATTTTCGTCAAACCTTATATAGCTTCCATCTTTCCGACCTTTTTCTTTTCTAGTTCGGACAACGACGGCACGCACGACTTCGCCAGCTTGTACCTGGCCGTATGGTGCAGCTTCCTTGACAACTCCGGTAAATACTTCGCCAAGATAGACGTATTTTCTATTTCCTTTTTGAGGAACTCCGATGCACTGTACCTTTTTAGCTCCCGAATTGTCTGCGACTACCAGCATTGAACGTAATTGCAACATAATTAAATTTTCTTAACAACTATAAAATGTTTTTCTTTAGAAATTGGACGCGTGCTACTGATTGTGACCATGTCACCTTCTTTTATATCGGCCATCTCGTTATGTGCTTTAAATTTTTTATGTTTTGTTATAACCTTTCGGAGTAATGGATGGCGAAACTTTTTTTCCACTTTAACGACCACGGTTTTATTCATTCGTGTCGAAACAACTATACCGGTAATTACTTTATTCATAAAAATTATGATGAAACTGCTGACTGTTTATTTGTAATCATTGTTAATACTGCGGCCAATCTTTTTTGTTTCTTCATTTTTATATTTGTATCTTTTTGAGGTTTGATCCCTTTTTCAAGAATGAGCTTTGCTACTTCGGCTCTTAATACTTCCGCCTCTTTTAAAAGGTTCTCGATCGTTTTGGCTTGTAACTCCTTTGTAATCTTTTTCATATGTTAACGTGAAACAACTTTAGTCCTTACAGATAACTTTGAGCCAACACTTTTTAAAATTTCTCGGGCGGTCACATCATCGAGTCCTTCGACTTCAAATAGCACTTTTCCGGGTACCACCGATGCCACAAAATATGCGACATCACCCTTGCCTGCACCCATAGTCACTTCAGGTGGTTTTTTTGAATAAGGTTTATCGGGAAAAATTCTTATCCAAAATTTTCCTTCCTTACGTGTCGCACGAGCCAAGACTACGCGAGCGGCTTCGATCTGACGATCCTTGATCCAGCCAGCTTCAGTAGCTTTAAGACCGTGATTTGCAAAATTAAGGGTATTGCCCTTGACGGCAATAGTTCGCCATGAACCTCTGAATTGTTTTCTATATTTTTGTCTTTTTGGTGCTAACATGTTTTTAGTTTTGACAGATCCAAACTTTTACTCCGACATATCCTGACTTTGTCAGTGCCGGATATTTTGCAAACTCTACTTTTTCTCGAATAGTTGAATTTGGGATCGTGCCCTTGAAATATTTCTCGCGTCGCGAGATTTCAGCTCCGTTGATACGTCCACCAAGTTGAATTCTTACTCCTCGAGCTCCTGCTTCCATAACCCGACTTATCGTACTGTGAACCACGGCCCGATGTGGAAAACCACGTACCAATTTTTCAGCAATTGACTGTGCTACATAATATGCATGGGTGTATGGTTTCTTTACAGGTTCAATTTTGAGTTCAACTCTTGCCTCTTTTTGTTTTTCATTTTTGTATGATTTTATATTGGCGACTATGATTTTCTTGACTTCTTCCAAACCTTTTCCTCCGCGACCGATGATCATACCCGGCTTTACGGAATAGATCATAACTGTAATTTTTTTGATAGCCCGCTCAATCACTACATCAGTCACTCCGGCAAAACTATACTTTTGCATTAATCCGTCACGAATATTCGCATCTTCAAAGATCGATTCACGATAGGCTCTTTTATTTGAAAAAAACCATCTTGACGACCAGTTGTAAATGACGCCTAATCTCAGACCGTGTGGATGTGCTTTTTGACCCATTTAATAAATTTAAATACTAATAATTATTTAACTTTTTCAGCCATTGCTGATCCCTTTTTGCGGGAAACTTTCTTAACTTCTTTTTCAATAACCTTCTTTTCAGTCTTAGCTTTTTCAGCCGAAGGCTGATCCGCCCTTTTAGGCGTGGCTTTATTCTCCACTAAAATTATTTTGATATGTGATAATCTTCGTTTGATGGGTTTTGCCATACCGCGAGAGCCCGGTTTATATCTTTTCAAGACATGACCTTCCTCGATCGTCAGAAGCTTGAATTTTAACATATCATCTTTTAGTTTTAAAGTGTTTGTCGCATTGGAAATAGCTGATTTGATGATTTTATGATAAACTGCTGCCTGCTCATTACCGGCATATAAAAGATAATCAAGTGCCGCACGAGGAGACATGCGTTTGATGCGATCTAACATCATGCGCATTTTTTTCGGTGAAGCTTTAAAATTTTTGATATAAGTTAATGATTCCATATTATGATGTTCTGCGTGAAATGATTAACTTTGAGGTCCACTTTTTTGGTGTTCTGGTACGTTTGCCGCGGGCCGGTTTACCCCATGGAGTTTTCGGATGCATACCTTCACCACTTCGGCCTTCACCACCACCGTGTGGATGGGTTTTCGGATTTTGAGCGGTACCTCGAACTGTTGGTCTTATACCCATAAGCCTGCTTCTTCCGGCTTTACCGATGATTTCATCTTTATGAGTAATATTTGAAACTCGGCCAATTGTGGCATAACATTCTTTTTGAAACTTGCGTACTTCACCGGATGAAAGTTTTACATGAACATAATCGCCTTCTTTTGCGATCACAGTAGCAAAGGTTCCTGCACCTCTTGTCATCAGTCCGCCTTGTCCCGGATAAAGTTCAATATTGTGTACTTCAATGCCGAGTGGAATATTGATCATTGGCAGTGCGTTACCTACTTTAATATCTGCTTTTTCTGAGGAAACTACTTTATCACCAATTTTTATATTTGTTGGAGCAATGATGTATCTTTTCTCATTATCTTCATAATTTACCAGTGCGATAAATGCGTTTCTGTTTGGATCGAGTTCAATACTAGTCACAGTTGCGACCATATCGCGCTTGTCTCTCTTAAAATCGATCATACGATAGTATCTTTTTTGTCTATGACCCTGATGACGTATGGTGACTTTTCCACTTGAATCACGTCCGCTGTGTTTTTTCAGTATTTCGGTCAGACCTTTATGTGGATTTTGTGTTTTTGGTATATTTGTTTCCATTCTTTTTAATTAATTATGATTGCGGGAAAAGATCAATCGTGCCTTTTGTAACTTTTACATATGCGATTTTTTTATCGGGCATCATTCGTGGAGTCATGCGTCGGCCAATGCGTTTTTCTTTTCCTTTTCTTGTAATCACTGAAACTGATCCAATAGTCACGCTGTATAAATCTTTCAATGCTTGGGCGATATGATTTTTGTTTGCGTTTTTATGCACTTCAAAAGCAAAAACACTGGTTCGTGCTAACGCGCTTGTCTTTTCGGTGATGATTGGCCTGATTATAACTTCGTGTATTTTCATTTTTCTGAATTCAGATGATTTTCTAATGTTGTTAATGCATCGCCGACAAAAATTATCGCTTCATTATCAAAAACCATATATGGATTTAAATTTGTTGCACCGGAAAGAGTGGCGCTGGCTATGTTTCTTGTTGAAAGAACAAAGCCATCTTTTTCAAGTTTTGGAACTATAAATAATACTTTCTTGCCTTCAAGTTTTAAAGTTTTTAATAAATCGGCCACTTTTTTTGTTTTTGGTTTTATGGAAAGACTTTCTTTTACAAGTGCCATCACCGATTTTTGTTTAGCTTTCATGCTCAGAGATATATATAAAGCCTGCTTCTTTTGTTTTTTATTTAGATTTTTTGAAAACTCACGAGGTTTTGGACCAAATGCGACACCGCCGCCGACAAAAATCGGTTCTTTACCTGATCCGTGTCTAGCCCGACCCGTACCTTTTTGTCGATACATTTTCATGGTTGTCCCGGCAACTTCGCCTCTGCTTTTTGTGGAAACCGTGCCTTGTCTTTGGTTTTGTAAATAAACTCGCATATATTGAGCAATAAGCGGATTATTTTCCTTTTGACCAAAGATCGTTCCAGATACCGTCATCATTGAGTCCGATTTTCCAGTCAAATCATAGACCAGAATTTCGATCTTTTTTGTCGTCTTTGTTTGTTTTTATTTTACCATAAGTGTATTTTTATAACGAGTTTGAGCGAATTTCTACCAATGTACCAGTGCCTCCTGGAACAAGACCTGAGATGGTCATCGAGTCATCAGCGACTTCAACTACTTTCAAATTTTTTACGGTTGCACGTCCTCCGCCCATGCGGCCGGCCATACGCTGCCCTTTAAATACGCGACCTGGGGTTGTCGTTGAACCTATAGATCCGGGAGCTCGTTCACGATCCGATTGACCATGAGTTC